>NZ_KV830862.1:32520-107515 GCF_001836905.1 Rothia sp. HMSC062F03
GCACTTTTGTGGGTGTGGGAGAGTAGGTCGTTGCCGGTTTATTTTTTGAGAAAGACCCCGTATCGAGAGATGCGGGGTCTTTTGTTATATATACTGTACCCCTCCTCGGGGCACTCGGTTTAGGGCTTTTGCGGTGGGCTGCTGGGGAATTTGCGGTAAATGCATAACGGGGTACTCAATGCGAGGTGGGTAATAGATGTGCATCACAAATAGAAATCTGGGAACTTCCTGAAGGTGAACACTAGATGAACTCACCTCAGCGTTCAGTGTGTAGTATGTCGCCTACTGCCCCGGTTTAGTGAAGAATCCACATAAAACAACTTAATGATTCTGGTGGGTGCACCCTTTTTGCCTAGTGGTAGCGGGTTTCTCGGGATGATGGACGAACAACCCCACGAAACACGCACCTAATCGTGTGGGTTTGCGTGTTATTTCGTGTTAAAACCGAATACTTTCGATTTTTGGGGAAGCGACAGATAATTCTCTTGTGACTACAGAACTCATTATTCTCGTGATCGTGGTGCTGACCGCGCTCGCCTTCGACTTTACGAACGGCTTTCACGACACCGGCAACGCGATGGCTACGTCCATCGCTACCGGCGCGTTGAAGCCGAAGACAGCCGTGGCTCTCTCCGCATCCCTGAACCTGGTGGGTGCCTTCCTCTCTGTTGAGGTGGCACGCTCGGTCGGTAGCGGCATCGTGAATCTGGACCGTATCGACGTAACCTCGGACGGCCCCGCACTGATGCTCATCGTCTTTACCGGCCTGGTGGGCGGCATCCTCTGGAACGTGCTGACCTGGCTGCTGGGCCTGCCCTCCTCTTCGTCGCACGCACTGTTTGGTGGCCTGATTGGTTCTGCGCTGGTAGCCATCGGCTTCGACGGCGTGCAGTGGATGGGCGTGCTTTCCAAGATTATTGTTCCCGCGGTCCTCTCCCCCGTCATTGCCGCAATCGTGTCGGCAACCGGCACCTGGCTGGTGTACCGCATTGCTGCCCCGGTGGCCGATGAGCGCAAGCACAGCGGCTTCCGCAAGGGCCAGGTGGCTACCGCATCCCTGATGTCTCTGGCGCACGGTACGAACGATGCGCAGAAGACCATGGGCGTCATTTTCTTGGCTCTGGTGGCTTCAGGTTCTCTTAATAGCGACGACGCCATCCCCCTGTGGGTCAAGGCCGCCTGCGCGCTCGCTATCGCCCTGGGAACCTACCTGGGCGGCTGGCGCATCATTCGCACCCTCGGTAAGGGCATCGTTGAGGTGGACACCCCGCAGGGTGTGGCTGCCGACGGTGCCTCCGCCGCGATTATTCTGACCTCTTCCCACTTCGGTATGGCTCTGTCGACCACTCACGTGGCGTCCGGCTCGATTCTGGGTAGTGGCCTGGGCCGTAAGGGTGCCGAGGTACGCTGGTCCGTAGCGGGTCGTATGGTGGTCGCCTGGCTGATTACCCTGCCGGCTGCCGCGATTGTGGGTGCTCTAACCTGGCTGATTGGTCACGGCTTGAATGCTCTGACCGGCACCCAGTTCATTGGCGAAATGACCGTGTTCGCTCTGCTGGTTATCTTCTGCTTCCTGATGTGGCGTCACTCCCAGAAGGACAACATTGACGCTTCGAACGTGACTGGCGACTGGGATGAAAAGGAAGGCGCTGCAGTCACCAGCGCTGAGGCATCCGCAGACCAGACTCTTGCTACTGAGAAGGCAGGTTCGTAAGCCATGGCATATCTGTTGGATATCGTAAACAAGATTATTCCGGTGCTCATGGCCGGTCTCTTCTTCGGTGCGGGTCTTCCGGCGCTGTATGCGCTCGGCCTCCGCCTCATGGCGGGCCGTACCGAGTACACGGCGGATGGTCAGCTGGTGGAGATTGAGCCGCCGAGCACGGTGGCTAAGATTGCCGCCGGGATTGTTTTTGCTATCATCGTAGCAATCGTAATCATCGCCATTCTCTGGGTTGCTAAGGACTTTATTCACCACACGTTCGGCTGGAATATTTTCGGCGTCACCGGTGGAGGTCACTAGAACCGTGAAACACACAGTGAATATGATGATGACAGTATCGAAGGAGGGGCTAAATGCCTGATAAGGGCATCATCTCTCGAGTAATCGACTGGCTGAGCGTTGGGTATCCCAAGGACGTCCCCGTTCAGGACCGTGCAGCCGTGATGGCCATCCTGAAGATGCGTCTGACGGATGAACAGCTGCAGGAAGTGGTCCGCCAGCTTATGCAGTCCCGCGCTGCTCGCGGTGAGGCATACGTGAGTGACCAGCGAATCAACGAGTACATTCGTCGCGTGGTCGACCATACCCCGACCCCGCAGGACATCGACCGAGTAGCTAAAATTCTGGGTGCACACGGCTTCCTGATTGCAGAAAACCATGTGAACGAGGATGCTGAGCCCGCCGGTCGTACGGAGTATGTGCCGTACGAGGACCCGACGACCGGTGAGATTCGTATTGCGGAGCTGGCCGCCGAGTCGGCAAACGTTGCATCACCGCAGATCGCTGAGTCGGATGACTAAAAATTCGAGGGTTGGCTGAATAGACAACCAAGAGGCCTACCGGGCGAATAATTCGTCCGGTAGGCCTCTTCTATGTCCAGGCTCTCGCTCTAGGCTCCGTCACCTTGACGCCCCATCGGTGTATTCTTACTCCGCTATCTCTCACTCTGTGCGGTCCTCGACCGTCGCTCATCCCCGGAGGCTCGATGTCTTCTTCGCAGATTCCCGAATCTCATCAATCGGACAAATCTACCGGCGCGCGAGGCCGCTTCGCGGCCGTAGGAGACGCCGCAAAGCGGCGTGGACGCGACCTGGTGGTTCCCCGACGTTCCCTGCTGCTGACCGGTGGCGTCATCCTGGCGGGTGGTCTTATCGCTACGGCACCGCGCATCGCCGCTACCGGCCTTCTGGGTGAGGATGCCGCCGTCACGGTTTCCGTAGAAAAGTTGCTGGCTCGCCGCGAGCGTCGTGTGCGCGAAAATATCGATACCCGTTACCTGCGCATTGAATCGCTGGAGCGTATTAACGTGGGTAAGGGGAACGAAGAGCAGAATCTGCGACTGGTGGGTTCCCTAGCGCTCACGGAAGCCGCACAAGCGGATTTGCCGGCCGCTGCGGAGGCGCTGGCCCAACTATCGGTTTACGGCTCAATACAGCGTCTGAGCGTCACCTACGGCGGTGTAGACCCGTTTAATGACCCGCATGGGGGTAGCCAGCGCACCAATACTCCGGTCGCCCCGCTGCGTGTGAACGATTCGGCAACCCTTGACCGGGAGCAGTGGCTCAAGCTCCTCAACGCATCAGCCGCGCTGGGAACCAACGCGGACTATACCCAGGGGATCGCCATGGCGGACGAGCTACGCCTAACCGCGGTCATCGAGGAGGGCGAGTATGCCGACGTGGTTCGTCGCTTCCGCGCCCTGGGCAGTCTGGGCACCTCAGAGGAGCGTGTGAAGCAGATACAGCTCTACGCGCAGATTGCCATCTCTAAGGCGGTGAAGGTGCCCTCGGGTGGCGAGACGAAGATTGCTGTGAGCGTTGCGGAACCGGCCCGCGTGGCGGTGGCGGCCGATGCTCTGGATAGGGCGGTCACGCCCGCTGAGTTGAGCACCCTCGCAACTTTCGCGCTAACGTGGAACGCCCGCCAGGAATACCCAGTCGCCGGACGGGACGACGCCCTTAAGCTGGGGTTTAAGAGCCCCTCATCGAAGGATGAGCAGGCAAAAGAGAAGCTGAAGGAAGCCATTCGCCGCTACCTGCAGGAAGAGTCTGGGCCGCTGAACGCGGTGTCCAAGCGTGAGGCGAATGTGCCCGGCGAGGTCATCACGGGAGCGTAGCGCGTCGGCTTCCCTTTGAGGAGGCTTAGCGATGCTGTGATGGGTCTTACGAAAAAAATGTCCGTGAGGATTTGGTGATGTCCGAACCGCTGGTATAGACTGGTAGGGCACCACGGGGGCGTGGCGCAATTGGTAGCGCATCTGCTTTGCAAGCAGAGGGTTAGGGGTTCGAGTCCCCTCGCCTCCACTTTCCGGTGATTATAGCAAGAGGGAAACGCCTGGATCCATTCCGAACCCAGAAGCTAAGACTCTTCGCGCCGATGGTACTGCACTTTTGTGGGTGTGGGAGAGTAGGTCATTGCCGGTTTATTTTTGAACCGAGAACCCCATGTCGAAAGACATGGGGTTCTTCGCGTATCCGGGATATAGCTACGGGGAAGCAAGGTGGCGGCTTCACACGTGACCGCGCCCCCACGCTTATCCCACGCACGCAAAACGGCCGCTCTCCGGAGAATCATCCGGAGAGCGGCCGTTCAAGCTAGATACGCGCTAGAGGCGGGAAGAACGTTTAGGCGTTCTTCCAAGGATCCTCAACGGGGCGAGCAGCGTTGTATGCGGCCGCGCCTGCGACACCCAGCGCCACAACCAGGCCCAGGAAAGCCAGACCCTTGCGGGGGCGCTTACCGCCGTTGCGCTCGATGCGTGCCAGCTCCTTCTCCGCGGCACGAGCGGTCTTTGCGGTGGCCTTGCGGGCCTTCTTCAGGGCGTTCTTCTTGCCGGTCAGCTTCTCGGCGAAAAGCTCAGCAGCCTTGCCCTCAAGCGAGGACTCAGCGGCAGCCAGGGACGAGACGACAGCCTGGGCCTTAGCAGCCTTGCGGGCCTTACGCTTCTTGCAGCAGAACATGGGGTGACCTCCATCGGTTGGGCGCCGCGGCGGTAAGAATCGCCGAGACGCGCGTAGTGTTCACCTCTCAGGATATTCAATTCCGGCCTAAAAAGCCCGCCCGACAGTGCGCCCGGGGCGAAAAAACACGTTGTATGGCGAATGAGCGCCAGCCCGTGCCACAATAGAGCCATGACTAATGCAACTGCTAAGGCAACTATCCACACCAACTACGGTGACATCGTCGTGAACCTGTTCGGTAACCACGCACCCCTGACTGTCGAGAACTTCATCGGCCTGGCCGACGGTTCCCGCCAGTGGAAGCACCCCCGCACCGGTGAAATCATGAACACCCCCCTGTACAAGGACGTCGTGTTCCACCGCATCATCAAGGACTTCATGATTCAGGGTGGCGACCCCCTGGGCATGGGCGTTGGTGGCCCCGGCTACCAGTTCAAGGATGAGATTCACCCCGAGCTCTCCTTCTCCAAGCCCTACCTGCTGGCAATGGCTAACGCAGGCCCCGGCACCAACGGTTCTCAGTTCTTCATCACCACCGTTGAGACCCCCTGGCTGAACGGCCGCCACACCATCTTCGGTGAGGTGACCGACGAGGCGTCCAAGAAGGTTGTTGACGCTATTGAGGGCGTTGAGACCGGCTTCCAGGACCGCCCGGTCAAGGACGTTGTCATCTCCTCGATCGACATCGAAAAGCTCTAATAAACCCCATCAGAAGGCTCATACGAGCATTCTGCTGAAGGTGTTGAGAAAACACGTATAGTTCAGGGGCCCGCCAGGATTCTTCCGGTGGGCCCCTGCGCTTATATGCCCCCACACCACCCCGGTTGATCCGGCACACCACCCCTGGAGGTTCAGTGGAGAACTTTCCCAACTACGCAGGCTACGGGCAGAGCCCTACCGTCTGCGTCAACCACCCCAACCGCGTTAGCTACGCCCAGTGCAAGCGCTGCAACCGCACCGTCTGCGGCGAATGTCAGGTGGCGCTGGATGTGGGCATGGTCTGCCCCGACTGCTACCGCGACCTCACTGATGGCAGCTCGAAAGCACAGGGTTCGAAGGCAAAAGGCTCGTTCCTGGCGCGCCACTGGCACATTACGTACACGCTCATTCTGATTAACGTCGCGGTTTACGGTCTGCAACAGATCATTCCCAACGAATGGGTGGTTAGGCATGGCAACATCTGGTGGCCCTACGTCCAGCACGGCGAGTACTACCGCATCATCAGCTACGGTTTTCTGCACATGCAGAACGACCCGATGCACCTGGTGTGGAACATGATTAACCTCTTCATCTACGGTGTTTCCCTCGAGCGCATGATGGGGCGCTGGAAGTTCCTCCTCGTGTACCTGGGGTCTATCGTCTTTGGCGCCTTCGGCGTGTATGTGCTGGCGTCTGACACCAGCGTGGTGGGTGCCTCCGGTGGTCTTTTTGGTCTCATGGGCTCTTTCTTGACCCTGCTAATCGTCAGGAAGCAGAAGGACACCGCACGAGTGTTCGTCATGATTACTGCCCCGAACATCATCTATAGCATTCTGACCCCGTCGAATATTTCCCACGCATGCCATGCGGGTGGTTTTGTCGGTGGTGTGCTGCTGACCCTGCTGTTTGTCCCGCTTGTGGATAAGCCCGAGTCCTCGGAGCCTCCGCAGCAGAGCCCGCAGCAATGGCAAAACGGCAGGTACTAAGCCTGAAAATACGTGAAAAATCTTCGGAAAATCCGGCACAAAATCCTTGGAGAGGCAGTGGAGAACTTTCCCAACTATATGAATTACGGGCAGAGTCCAACGGTCTGCGTTAACCACCCCGACCGGGTCAGCTACGCCCAGTGTGGGCGCTGCAACCGCACCGTCTGTGGCGAATGCCAGACGGCACAGGGTGCGGGTGTAGTCTGCCCAGACTGCTATCGCGAGCTTAACGGGGGTAACGCGAGACCGAAGCGTTCCTTCATCGCCCGTCACTGGCATATTACGTACACGCTCATCCTGATCAACGTCGTGGTGTACGGTCTGCAACTAATCATCCCATTCCGTTGGATGTACAACCTCGGCATGATGTCTGGTCCCCGTGTTCACCACGGCGAGTACTACCGCTTGATCACGCACGGGTTTGTGCACTCGCAAACTGACCCGATGCACCTGGTGTGGAACATGATTTACCTCTTCATCTTCGGTGTGTCCCTCGAGCGCATGATGGGGCGGTGGAAGTTCCTCTTCGTATATATGGCGGCTACCGTGGGTGCCGGCTGCAGTGTGTACCTCTTCGCCTACTCTCGTGGTGCCGTGGGCGCATCAGGCGGTGTGTACGGCCTCTATGGCGCGTTCTTCGTCCTTCTGCTTCTTCGGAAGCAGAAGGACACAGCGCGCCTCTTTATTCTGCTCATGGGTATTGACGTTGTGCAGAGCCTCTTCCACCCGAATATTTCTCACGCGGGACACTTTGGCGGTCTTGTCAGTGGCGCACTAGCAACCCTGCTGATTATCCCGTTCGTGAAGAAGCCCGAGTCTTCGGAGCCGCAGCAGCAGAGCCCGCGACGGTGGTTCAACGGCAGGTATTGAGCCTGAAAATCCGCGGAAAACCGCCGCAGACGAGGGTTATCCACAGAGGTTTTCCACACTGTGTATAACTACATTCGTGTAATTCCACGAGTGTGAGTACATGTTTAAAACCTGTGAATACAGGCTAAAACAACCGAATTACACGGGGTGAATTACACGGGTGTAAGAGTTTTCCCCAGATTTCTCCACAGATGTGGAAAATCTTAAATACCAGGGTGTGTGTAATTACAAAAAATTCCGGTGCTACGCACCGGAGAAACCAAAAAAGTGCCCGGAAGGATCAATCTTCCGGGCACTTTCACGTATCGAGCCCCTCACGGGGCGAAGAAGCGGCGGGTGCGAACCTAGTTCGCCTGAGCCTCCGCCTCCTCAACCTCCTCGGGAGTGAGCTCCACGCCGGTGTACAGGCGGAACTGCTCAGCAGCCTGCAGAGCAATCACCTCACCACCGTGAATAACTTCCTTGCCGGCCGCACGAGCCGCGCGAATCAACGGGGTCTCAACGGGCATCGCCACCACGTCAAAGACCACCTGAGCCTCGGCGATAGCCTCTTCGGGGTAGGACAGCTCCTCGCTCTCCTCACCGCCCGCCATGCCAATCGGGGTCACGTTCACCAGAATCGGTGCGCGCAGGTTGCCTACCTCCGGCGCCCACGCGTACTCGTAACGCTCTGCCAGCGCCCGGCCGGTCTCCTCGTTACGCGCGATAATCATGCCCTGCGCAAAACCGGCATCGAAGAAGGCACCAGCCACCGCAGCGGCCATGCCGCCCGAACCGCGCAACAGGAACGGCAGCGACGAATCCACATTGTGCGAGCGCAGCAGAGAGGCCACCGCGATCACATCAGTGTTGTACGCCTTCAGGAAGCCGTCGGTGTTCACAATCGTGTTCACCGCACCAATCACCGCAGCCGAGTGATCCATATCGTCCATCAGCGGGATAACAGCCTGCTTGAAAGGCATAGACACCGAACAGCCGCGAATACCCAGCGCACGCACACCGGCGATAGCGCCCTCAATATCGGTGGTGGTCATCGCCTTGTACAGGTAATCCAGCCCGTGCTTCTCGTACAGGTAGTTGTGGAACTTGATGCCGTGATTCGACGGGCGGCCCGACAGCGAAATGCAGACGGTCGTATCACGATTCAGCGGAGGGCGACCCATTTTAGGCCTCGCTACCGGAGTCGAGGGTGTTCTCGATCAGCTTCTTTACCTTGTTGCGGCTCACCAGGTCGGCCACCACGAAGTGGGTGTCGCCGGTGTCGACCGTAGGAACGACGGCGTTGCCCTCGTTGAGCGCCTTGACGTGTTCCTCAGCCTGCGGATCCTCCCAGATGTTGACCCAGGTGGCGTAGTTGCCGAGGTCGCCCAGCTTGGCGTCCAGAGCCTCGCAGTAGGGGCAGCCGGGGCGCCAGTAAATGACGACACCGCCGTTCTTCATAACCTCGCGGGCCTGCTCCTGGCTGGACTGCTGACGTTCGAGCATAGTTCCTCCGTGTGTTGGATGCGCCGGACGGATTATGTGAATCACGCGGGAGAGCCCGGCCCGGGCGCGCTAATACTTACCGTTTAAAGCATATCCCGGTGAGCGGAATTGAGCTTGCGGATTTTCTAAAGGGGAACTTCTGCCAGCGAATGGGAAGACGGGGCGTTAACGGCGCACACCCCGTGCTCCAAGCCGCAGGGGCAGGAACGCGGGGCGTGCACAGGCGCGAGATATCGCGGGCGCTTGCGAGAGTGAGAGATGAGAAGGAGAGCGATACACGGCAATGAGCATGCCGCTGCTGAGTGATGCTTCGGGTGCAGCATCGATGGGAAGCACCCGAAACGAGGTGGGAACCCCACCTTTGGTGGTTGAGTGAAAACCTAGAGGGGACGGCCCGTCTGAAGGCTGCCCGTCGGACGCGGAGTATTCAACCGTATCCGAACAGAAGGATTCTCCAGGGCCTTTGAACCACGCTGATGCGGAGCTCAAAACCCTGGAGAACCGTGGGATGTTTCAAGCCGCATCCCGAAATAACCGCGAAGCGCGGAAAAGAGGCTTACTTGTCGCCGAGCTTCTGAGAAACTTCGTCAATCTTATCGTTGATGACGTCCTCAACCTTGGCAACGTGCTCGTTGCTGACAACGTCCTTGCCGGCCTTGTCGTTGATGGCTTCCTTAGCCTTGTCCAGACCGTGCTCAACTGCCTCCTTGACCTTGTCGAGGTTCTGCTCAACGGTGTTCTTGATGTTGTCGAGGCCCATGCGGGTCTCCTCTCTGCGCAATCGCGCGCTCTCATATGAGGTATATTCCGGATTCAACGGAGAACCGGAATATGATGTGCGAAAGAACCTGTTGCCTAAATCGCCCGGCGCTCGCCGCGGTGAAATTTTATGGCTTACAGACTGGCCTTCTCGATAAGTTTACCCATGTAGGAAAGCAGGAAGAGTCAGGTTGCTGTTTGGCGGGTTATTTTTTGAGTAATGCTCAAACAATCGTGGCTTATCCAGAGGTTACTGCGGGGCGGGGGAGCGGGGCGGTGAGATAAAACTCGCAGGAAACTTTCAGATAAGAGTGGTGTTCAAAACCGTTGTGTGTGCCGCACGCGACGGGCTAACGCCCGAAAGAGCGGGGTTCACCGCCCCGCGCGCATCGCAAGCTCCCCCCTCAAATCGAGGCGCGGGAAACCGTGGCGAGGGTACTCTGCGAGCATCTAGTTCACGGGAATATCGGTCATATCAGTCGCCGCCGACCAGTCGTGCGAAGCCGCAAAGCCCGCCGTCATCGGCAAAAAACGCGGGGCCGCGTAGCCGTGCACGGCGTAGCTCGTCGCCACCGCCTGGGCCGCCTCCTCCAGGCGTTCGGTCGGGATAAGTGCCATGACAGCACCCCCGAAGCCGCCACCCACAATACGTGCGCCCAGCGCCCCGTGCTCCAGGCACACGCGCACCGCCTCGTCAATCTCCGGGCGGGAAACGCACAGCTCATCGCGCATCGACACAAACGACTCCGTAAAGATGCGGCCGGCCTCCTTAAAAGCCGCCAACCCCAGCTCGTCTGCGTGCTGCAGCAGGTAGCTCGCGCGACCCACCAGCGTCATATCGTGGAAAGCGTGACGCACCCAGCCGCGCGGGAACGAACAGGGACGCCCCGAGTCCTCCAGGGCATCCAGCGCGCGGTTTACCGAAGAGTCCACCAGGTCGGCGCGCCACGCCTTCGCGGTACGCGCATCCATACCCTTACAGGAGAGGTCCTCCGGCAGGGCATCGCGCAGGAAACGCAGGCCCAGGGCCTCCGCACATGCCTCGGAGGCCGCGCGGCGAGCCGCAAATCCGCCGTCCGTCAGCTCGTGCGGGGTATTCGTATCAATCACCAAAAAGCTCAGACCGTGCTGGGCGATGTCCACTCGCACCGGCTCAATCGAAAAGTCTCGGAAATCCACCACAAGCGCCTGCTCCGGGAAAGAACGCAGCGACGCCGTCTGATCCAGGCCGCCCGTCTGCGCACCCGCCACCTTATTCTCGGCCGTGATGCACACCTGAGCCAGGCGGGCCCGCAGCGTGTCATTATCGGCCGGGGCTACATCCGTTTCCGAGCAGTCCGGGCGCAGGGGGCACGAAAGCTCAAGCAGTGCGAGCGCCGTCGAGCACTCCAGCGCGGCCGAGGAAGACAGGCCGCCGCCCACAGGAACGCGAGAGTTGATGAGAAGATCCGCGCCGAACGCGTCGGGGAGCATGATGTCGCGCCCGCCCTCCTGATTCATCGCCCAGGCCACGCCCGCCACGTACGTGAACCAACCCTTCAAATGGCCCGGCTGGATATCGCGCACCACAACCGTGCGCTCGTCCCCCGGCATCTGCAGTGAGGAAGCACGTAGCACGCCATCGCGGCGCAGAGCACCCGCAATATACGTGCGGTAGGGCAGAGGCATAGGCAGGCACGAGCCCCCCAGAAAGTCAATGTACTCGCCCAGCAGGTTCAGACGGCCCGGCGCAGACCACACGCCGTCCGGCTCGTAGCCGTAGGCGGTAATGAACTCCTCGCGGACGCGGGCAATCTCCGCGGTGTGGCTGGGGAAGGCCGCCCACTGGGCAGTAGCGGTCATGGACATGGGGACACCTCGCTTACGCCCCGCGGGGCATACGGAATCTGTGCGTACCTCCCCGTGACGAATACGTCCGGAACACGCAACTCGGCGCAGAGGTATCCCCTCTAGACTACGGCAGAGGGACGTTCTGGCTCGAGTCACGGGCGGTTTGGGTGGTGAGCGCTTGGACGCTAGGTGACGCAAAAGCCCCGCGCCGTAGCGGTGCGGGGCCTACGAATAGAAGGCTGAGTGGGGCGAGTACGGAGTTTAGTCCTCCTGAGTGTACGGGGGCTGAACAACCATCATCGTGTCGATGGCCGACTGTAGATCCCTGCGGTAACGGTTAAAAGCATTTTCGATGAGCGGAACATCGCCGCTTGCCACCGCCTCCTGCGGGGAAATGAGCGGTAGCGTCTGGTATTCCTCCACCAGGCTGAGCGCGGTGTGGGTCAGCAGGCGGGCGCGGCGCAATGCCTCAGCATGGCCCATGCCCAGCGACTGAAATTCGTGAGCCATCGCCACCACCGGCTTCAGCTCCCGCGGGTGCAGAGCCAGGCTCAGACGCACCACCTCGGGGCACTCGCGGATGGGGTACAGCAGTGAGAAGAGCGTGTCGCCGCGCTGAATCATGGAGGCACGCACAGCCTCTACCGTCGGCTCGGCCTCCTCCGACATCGACTTCGGGGCGCGGGCCAGGATGTAGTCCGCCAGCAGAATGAGTAGCTGCTGCTTATTCTTCACGTGGTAGTACAGGGCACCGGGAGCCACGTGAAGCTCCTGAGCGAGGCGGCGCATCGAAAGGTCCGCCAGACCGTAGGTCGCCAAGACCTCGTAGGCGGTATCTAGAATCTTTTCACGGGAAAGTACCACGTCTCTATTTTAGGGTGTTTGGCGCTCCGTCATTGACATCATGCACCGGCTGGAAAGCAGAAAAAGCGTAAATTACGTGAGAGAAACGGTGTAATAATTGGTGATTCTCACGGCTCAGAAATAAACGTTTCGCGTTTTAAAAGCGACTTCGCTATTAGGCGCTCCTAAGAAGTTGAGTGGCACGAGATATGCCACGCTCTGGGCATAAAAATGCTCCTGGAGCCCCTAAAAACCGCCAATGCAGGCAAACCTCGCGAGCGCACCCCTGGCGCGCGGGTGTTTAATAGCCGGTATGAGCAATGCATTTTCTGAACTAATCGAGCGGGCGGGCTCCGAACAGCCCCTGACCCGCGATGAGATCCACACCCTCCTGGTGGACGGGGAGGGTCAGGACTTCGCCCTGATTGAAGCGGCCTCCATTCTGCGCCGCAACGAATTCCGCAACATGATTGCTGTCCACACCGAGAACGAGGAACTTGCCGACGCTCTAGGCACCCGCTCCATTGCCGTGGACTCCTACGACGTTCTCGACATCTCCCGCGACATTGATTCTGAGGAGCTGGCCGAGACCATTGAGCGCATTGCCGCTTCCCCCGCTATTGGCGTGACCGTACTGCTGCCGAAGAACGCTGTGCCCATGATGCTCATGCGTGTGCTGTCGATTCTGCGCCTGGCCGCCCCCTCCAAGGTGATTCACCTGCCCGAGGGTTACGACCAGTCCCTGCGCTCGCTGACTTCCCTGGCCATGCACGTGGTCAGCGCCATTACCATTACCGACGATATTGAGCAGTGGCCCATGGTCAACGAGATTCTGAAGTCTCTGCGCCACGGCGGCATTGTCATCTCCGGCACCGGTGGACGCGATGCCCTCGCTGGCTACCTGCGTTACCTCTCCGACCTCGGTGTTGACCTGATGGGTCACCGCGAGGCGCGCGGCTCCGCCTGCGGTTCGGTCGACGGTGGCGGCTGTGGCTGTGGCTCGGGTGGCTGCGGCGGTCACGAGGAGTCTTCCTCCGGCGGCTGCGGCTGTGGTGACGGTGGTTGCGGTTCCTCCGCTGAAGCTCCGGCTGAGGCTCACGGCCACTCCCACGGTGGTGGCGGTTGCTGTGGCGGCCACGACGAACCGAAGGAAGAAAAGGGTGGCTGCTGCGGTGGCCATGACGAGCCGGAACCGGTCGTGGAGGAAGCTCCCGCTGGCGGTTGCGGCTGCGGTGCCGGTGGGTGCGGCTCTAAGTAATCCGCTAGAGGTAGCTACCCCAAGCAATATATTCCAAAAATAGAATTTTCCCCTGAATAACCTGCTGAAAAGTGAGGATATTCAGGGGAAAACTCTATATTCCACATAAAGCATTAGGCTTAGAGGTAAACAACACCACAATAAACGCTGCAGAACCCCCATATCCGAAAAGCGGAATGAGCCCCTCCGGTAGAGTAGAAAGACGTAGCCGACTAACCCTAGCCGTGCGAAAGGAACAACACCGGACCAATGCTTTACCTCTCCGTTATTGTCATCATCCTGATTGCGACCGTGTTCATGGTCAGCATTGGTGATCGACTCAACCTCCCCTGGCCGGTCATGATGACCCTGCTCGGCACTGCCGCGCTCTTCATCCCCAACCGACCGGACATCACCATCGACAGTGACATCATCCTGCCGATCTTCCTTCCGCCGCTACTGTGGGCCATCGGCGTTAAATTCTCCTGGGGCACCCTGCGCCGCCGCTGGAGATCAGTACTGCTCTACTCGGTCCTTCTCACCACCGTCTCCGCCCTGGCAATTGCTGGCGCGGCCATGTGGTGGGTCCCCGGTATGACCATCGCCGTCGCCCTTGCCGTCGGTGCCGCCGTCTCCCCGCCCGACCCCGTCGCCGTGGAAGCAGTCGCTGAGCCCGTCGGTATTCCCCGCCGCCTCATCGGCACCCTGCAGACCGAAGGTAGCTTCAACGACGCTATCGCAATCGTCCTCTTCCACGCCGCAATCCACTCCATGACCAGCGGCCACCACATCGAGCCGCTCTCGGTCGCCAAAGACTTCGTGCTCGGCTCGATCCTCGCGGTCATTATTGGTTACATCTTCGGCTGGCTCGGCGGCTACGTTCGCCAGCGCGCCCACGACGTGGTCACCAGCAACGCCGTGACCCTCGTGATCCCCTTCGGCGCCTACCTCGCTGCTGAAAGCGCGCACGCCTCCGGCGTTATCGCCGTGGTCATCGGCGCTATCCAGTTCACCAGCACCAAATACATGGCGGCACTCGAAGCGGAAGAACGCCTCTCCTCCACCTCCTTCTGGCAGATTATTGAGCTGCTCATGACCGGTGTCGCCTTCGGCCTCATCGGCCTGCAGGCAAGTAGCATCATCGCCACCGCCGACCCCTCCCGTACCGCAGGCCTCTTCGCTGACGGTGCCCTGGTCGCACTGGTCGCCATTCTGGTGCGCCTCATCTGGTTCACCATCGTCTGGCTGGCAGGACGCAAGAACCCCATCCACGAGGGTGCCCCCGAAAGCTTCGCCGAAGTTATCATCATGACCTGGTCCGGCATGCGAGGCCTCGTGACCCTGATTCTTGCCCTGTCCATCCCCGTGGTCAACGGTACCGAACAGGTCCGCCAGGACGCCATCGTCATGATGCTCTCCGTACTCTTCTTCACCCTCGTGCTACCCGGCCTGACCCTGCCCATGCTCGTAAAGGTCCTTGGCGTGCGGGCCAACCATGAAGAAGAAACCGCCGTACCCGAACTGCTCAAGATCGCGCAGATCGCGGCCCTCGAGGCGCTGCAGGCAGAAGCGAAGGCAACCACCGACCCTGAGACCTACGCCCGCGTGAAGGAAATGTGCTCCGCCATTACCCGCCGCGACGAAATCAGCGAGGCACTGCCCGAAGAATACAAGCAGCACATGGAGAAGGTTAAGGGCAAGAGGAACGACTTCGTGCGCCTGCGCGACGCCGCCCTCGTCGCCGCGCAGAACGAGGTTATTTCTGCTCAGGACCGCTACGACTCCCACGACGTGACCCGCGTGGTGCGTAAGCTGGACATCCTGGCGCAGGCCGAAAGTATCCGCTCCTCCGGCATGTTCATTCTGCCCGCAATGACGGCCGGTGCCGTGGCCCTGGAACGCTACAACCTGTGGAAGCAGTATCAGGACGCCCCGAGCACCCAGAACATCCCGGTCGTGAAGAACGCGCCCGCCTCGCCTCTGCCCTCCGTGGGGGAGAGCTCCTAACCTCTCTGGAGAAGGCCGACGGCCGGTTGGTAGGTCTACCGATTCCCGCTCCGGGGTATATATGCCCTGGAGTAGGGAATAAGGAAGACTAACGCTCAACCATCACCTAAAATGGGACAGGAAGCGTTGAACACGCTGTAGCTCTCTCAAACTCACAATGCATTGAAAGTAGACATGGACTTCAAGACTCTCTCGCCCGCGTACCTGACCTCCCTTGGCGCGATTTTTTGTGGCGCGCTCTTGATCGGCTCCTCAACCCCCTGGGTTCTGTGGCTGGGATGGATTCTGCTGATTGCCGCCCTGTGCCTGAACGTTCTGGCCGTGCTGCTCTCGGTGGGTAAGGCAAAGGGTGACCCCGTTCCGGCGCTCGTGACGAACCTGGACGGACTGGAGTCCTCCGTTGAAACCCGCATCCGTGAGCGCGCCGAGCACCGCCGTGAAGAGCGCGGGCGCCGTGAGGAAGAAGACGCCCACGCCGCCGAACAGCCCTCGGAGGCTCACGAGCAGGAGGCGGAGCCGGCTCAGCCCGAAACGGCTCAGGACGAGCCTCGCGAAGAGGAACCCACGGAGTCTCAGCCGGTCGTGCAGGCCCCCGCTGGTCGCCTGGGTGTGCTGCCTTCTCGTTCCCGCGCGGCTGGCCGTGCCCCGAAGCCCCGCTCGAACGTTCGCTAGGTGGGGGTTATGAACACAAAGTTTCTGCTTTCCCCGGCGTACCTGGTCTCCATCGCGCTGCTACTCTCGGGTGCGGTGCTCTCGGGTGGTCGGTTCATGCTCATCGGGTGGATTTTGTGCATCCTTGGTGTGTGCCTGAACGCTATGACCCTGGTGGTGTTGACCAACCGCGAACAGCTCTACGCGATGGACGCTCGCGCGGCCGCCGGCACGCTGCGCCGCGGTTTCTCGGAGCGTTCGGCACCCGTGGTGCGGCGCGTTACCGCCGCCGATGAGCCTGCCGAGGCTCCCGAAGCATCGGATACCCCGGCCGCGGAGGAAAGCCGCTAGACCGTTTTCGGTCGCGAGGCCGCCCAATAGCTAACGTGAAGAACCCCCTCAAACCTTTGGTTCGAGGGGGTTCTTCATATCCTAGGGCGGGTAGTATTGGCGGCTAGGCCCGCGCGTCGAGCCTCTGCGCCGCGTACTCGGCGTACTCCTGCACGTGGGCGCGCGCCTGCTCGGTCAGCGCCTTATTTTCGTTCAGGATGCGCTCGGACTGCGCCGCCATGAGTTCCAGGTACTGGCGATCCCGGGTCTTCTTCCAGGCGGTGAGTGCCGCCTCCAGCTCCGCGAAATCCCTGAGAGCTTGCCGTTGCATCGTGTAGCGCACCCACATGAGCACCAGAATCAGCACCAGCGGAATGAGGCACGCCCAGCTCTGCCACAGCCCGTACAGCGCCGCCGCAATGGCACCCAAAACAATCAGCACCGGGGAAATGGAAACGATGGGGGAGTCCGGGCGGTTCTTCTGGTTCTTCACGAGTGATTCACGCGCCATAGCGCGGAAGGTGTCAGAGAAGCTGGACGGGTCGTAGGACTGAGCAGGCTCGGCCTGCTGGCTCTTCCGGGACTGATTCTTGCTGGGCTGGTTCTTACTGGGCTGAGAAGCGGACGGGCACATGGAAAACCTGACTGGGGTAAAGAAACGTAACGGGTGTTTCACGTGAAACGGGGGAGTGGGCGGCGAGCACGCGGAAGTGGCTGGCAGGCTCAGCGCTCGCCGCGCCTAAATGCTGCCGAGAGAGCTTCTACAGGGAAGCCTCAATAAACTCGTACGCCTTATCCACACAATCGGTGGTGACGGCCTTGACTTCGTCGGGGGAGTAGCTGAACGACGCCGAACGGTCAGCGTAGCGGTGCATGTCGATATCGTTCCACGAGTCGCCAATCGTGTACACCTCATAGGAGGTGCCCGGATGCTCCGACTGCAGGTACTCCACCAGATGCTGCAGACCGGTGCCCTTCGTGCAGGCGGGCGGCACGATGTCCAGGAAATCCTGGTTCTTGT
The DNA here is from genome assembly GCF_001836905.1 of Rothia sp. HMSC062F03. Lineage (NCBI taxonomy): Bacteria > Bacillati > Actinomycetota > Actinomycetes > Micrococcales > Micrococcaceae > Rothia > Rothia sp. HMSC062F03. The sequence continues at coordinate 49,922 of NZ_KV830862.1, forward strand.
GGCAGTCCACCGAGTTGCCAAAACGCTCCAGAATCCAGGTGTACGCCGCCTCGCGGACCTGCGCATCCGGAATCCACAGGGGCACACCCACGTACTCGTGGTTCTGCAGGTCGTCAGCCGCCAGGGGAGTGAACTCCGGCAGAATATTCGTCGAGGAGCCCACCCGGTCGCACAGGCTGTAATCGTTATCCAGAGTGGTCGCGAACAGGGCCACGCCGTCCACGGTGCTGAAATGCTCGTAGCACGCCTGCACAACACTCACCGGAAGAGGCTGATGGTAGATCACCCGGTACTCCCGGTCGGTAATCACCGCACCCGTGTACAGCACGTGATAGTCGAAGCGGATGGCGGTCGGCTCCAGCGCCAGTTGCGTGGCAAAGATGCTCTTGCCCGTGCACGAAACCGCCAGGTTACCCTCCGCCTGCCAGCGGGCAATCGCCCGCTCATTGGCAGGCTCCACGGCTCGGTTAAACAGGATCGTGCCGTCCAAATCGAAAGCCATCAGCTTGGTCATAAAAACTCCTTCACGGAAGGGCTACGTTGCCGCGAACTGCGCGCCGCAACCCATAAAAAACGGGGCGCGGCCGGTACTTTTAAGTGTACCGACCGCACCCCCGTCACTTGAGATATAGCCCCTGAATCTCACGCCTTCACTGAAGGGTGAAAGGGCTCATTCCTCAGATTTTTAGAGAGCCAGGAAGCCCAGGTACGAACCGAGGATACCCACGGCAAACAGAGCGAAAATCAACCAGATAGCGTTGACCTTCTTCTTCAGCAGCCACATGCACAGGAAGCACAGACCCAGCGACGCAAGGCCCGGCAGCAGGTCGTTCAGCACCGACTGAACGGTCACATCCACCATCGCGCCAGCCTGGTTCTTGTAGCTGGTTAGCGGCAACGGAATGTTCACGCTCGTCCAGCGGTACACCAGCGCACCCATCACGAACAGACCCATCACGGAGGCGCCCTGAGTAATCTTCTGCAGGGTGTTGCCGCCCGCCTCGGTTACAATCTGGGTGCCCTTCTCGTAGCCGTACTTGAAGCCGTACCAGCGGGTTGCCCAACGAATTGCGGTCATGCCGAAGAAGAACAGCAGCGGGCCCAGAATATTGCCGGTCACCGCCAGGGATGCGCCCAGAGCTGCCAGCACAATACGTGCGGTACCCCAGAAAATCGGGTCGCCCACACCGGCCAGTGGGCCCATCAGGCCCACCTTAACGTTGGTGATGGCGGCTTCGTCGATGTCCTTACCGGCTGCCTTCTCACGCTCCATCGCAGCGGTCACACCCATAATCGAGGATGCAACCCACGGCTGGGTGTTGAAGAACTCCAGGTGGCGGGTCAGCGCCTCCGCCTGGTCTTCCTTTTTGGCGTAGAAGCGCTTAATGGCCGGAATCATGGAAACCGCGAAACCGATGGACTGCATGCGTTCGAAGTTGAACGAACCGAGCAGGAAAGTGGAGCGGATGTAGGTGTCGACCTTATCGCGCTGGGTGAGCTCGGGAACTTCAACGAGCTCGACGTTCTTGTTTTCAGTCATGGTGATGCTCCTTATTCGAGCTCGTTGTCGAGGTCATTGGCGGCGGCCGGTGCTACGGCGGGTGCCTCACTCTTATGGAAGAGCGGGTTCAGCTGCGTGTACAGCAGACCCAGGCAGGCGCCGACCAGGCCGATAGCAACCAGGTTGAACTGTGCCGGGGTGGACAGTGCCACGAGGACGTCCTTTGAGCTTCCGCCGGGTAGCGGCACAATCGACTGGGTTGCCGGGATAGCGGCGGCGGCGATGAAGCCGAGGAAGAAGAAGGGCATGAGGGCCTTCGAACGCATCATGTTGATGACCATTGCGAAACCGACCACGGTGATCATGCCGCCGGCGATACGCAGACCAACGGTCACCTCGGCGGGAATCATGTTCAGCAGGCGGGTCAGCTCGTCGGAGCTGATCAGCGCCACAATGGCGGTCGGGATGGCCACGCGCAGACCCTGCAGGGCCATACCGCTGAGATGCATCAGCTCGATACCGCGGAAGTTAGCCGTCTTGGCGAAATTATCGGCCTGGTGCTGGAAGAACACCGTAATGGTACGAACGAAGATGGTCAGAACCTGTCCGGCTGCGGCCAACGGCACGGCGATGGCGATACCGGTGTCGATGTTCTGGTGGCCCTGAATCACGACAAGGGCGGAGATGGTGGAGGCCAGAGCCGAGTCGGGAGCCATAGCCGCACCGACGTTCATCCAGCCCAGTGCGATGAGCTCCAGGAAACCACCGAGTATGATGCCGGTAGTGAGGTCACCCAGTGCGAAACCCATCAGGGTACAAGCGACCAGGGGGCGGTGGAACTGGCGTTCGTCCACCACGGATGCGACACCCGCGATGAACGCCACGAGAACAACGAGAATAAACGTGAGGGCGGTCATGCGTCCAGGCCTTTCTGCTTGAGGATCTTTGCCAGGTCAACCGGGGAGTGGTTGGGTAGCTGTTGCACGGTCAGCTTCACACCGCGCTTGAGAAGCTCGCGGTATGCCTCGAGGTGCTCCTCGGAGGCGTACACGGCGTCGGAGAGCTGTACCATGCCGGTCTTGAAGGTGACGCCACCAACGTTCACTTCGTTGATCTTGACGCCTTCGTCGAGCAGTCGCACCACGTCGACGGGGGATTCCACGACGAACATGGTCTTCATGCCGGTGTACTTGGGGTTGTTGTATACGCGGCCGGCCTTGGCGATATCCAGGACGTTGGTCTTCACACCTGCCGGCGCAACCTGCAGTAGCAGGGACTTGCGTAGCTTGTCGTGTGCCGCGTTATCGGAGGCCGCGATGAAGGTCTGCGGCGCGATGAACGGAACCCAGGTGCCCGCCACCTGGCCGTGAATCAGGCGGGAATCGATGCGGGTGAAGACGGCGTCCATGGTGCCGCCGGGAACCTGCTGGGCGGCCGGAACTTCTGCGGCCTTAGCCTCGGCGGGCTTCGCCTCGGCGGGCTTCGCCTCGGCGGGCTTGGCGGCCGCAGGCTGGTTCGCATCCTGGAAGGAGCGAATACCCTTGGTGCCAGCCTTGTGAGCCTTAGCAACCAGGGACTTGAGGGTTGCGCTCTTACGGCCTGCGCCGGAGATGACCTCGATAAGCATCGGTACGTTGACACCGGAGACGACGTCGACGCCCTCGCGGGTGGCTGCGAACTGCGCACCGGCGTTGTAGGGGCTACCACCGAAGAGGTCGACCAGCAGCAGGGTTTCTTCTGCTTCAGATGCCTCAACGATGCGGGTGTACTCTTCGACGAGATCTTCGGGGCCCTGACCCGGCAGGAAGGTGACCGGGTGGACGTTTTCGAAGTTACCGAGGATCATGCCGGCGGTCTTCAGCAGAGCCGGAGCCGACTCGCCGTGTGCCGCCACAATGATGGTGACCATAATGGTCCTCTCGTATGCGTATTGGGTGTGTGTTATGAACCCCGTTCAGGGCCCTGTAACCCTCGTATGGTAGCATTTTCGGTTTTTATTTTGTGGGTTTTTTCAAGGATGCGCACTTTAGGTTTCCGTGACGTTTTTATCGGTGTTGGAATATGGGTTTCCGGGCTCCAAAACGCTTATTTATAGGGCGTCCGAAAATCTCGAGAAGAAAAGCTTGAAGTGCTCGGAGGATAGTGAGAAGAAGCGCTATTCCGCCCCCAAAATAGAAATATTGATGTTTTAAAGGTGAGTTGCTGGATGAATCTGTCACACGTTTGACATAAAATATCGGAAATCCAAGAAGGCGGAAAAATATTTACAAGGAAAATACCTCGCAGGGGAGGCTGTAATAGTAAAACGTGTGGGATTTAGAAAAATCCAACATTTTTCTGTGGTCTGTCCACGGAATGGTATTTCTGGGGCGCCCCGATTGAAATCGCCACTTTTAAAAATTACTCGACGCGCTAAAGCGCGATGAAGGCACCCGCCAGCATGTATCCTCGTAATCCCGAATATTCACGAACACAATAAACCGCCTTTAACGGCCACGCCCCGGCCGGTGCCGACCGCTACTCCTTGATACCCCACATTTCGCGAGCCAGGCGGGCAATATGAATCGTCAGATAGGTCAGCTCGTCCCGAGTCAGCGAATGATTCAGCTGCATCTGCAACACCAGCAGAACCTTCTGCGCGCAGGCGAAGGCGCGGGGCGCATCCGCACGCAGAGCGGCCAAAAGGCTCGGCTGCGAGACACCATCAATTTCCTGGGGCTCACCCTCTCGACTAGCGCGCACGAAGAGGTAGCGCAGGTGCGTGATAAAGCGGGCCGCGCTCACGGAATCCGGGTTAAGTGTGCGCTCGTAGCTGGCCTCAATAATCTCGAAAACCTGCGCGAACACCTCCGTCATGCGGAAGGCCTGCGACATATCCGCCGTCGCAAATTGCGCGTTGACCAGGTGCAACGCCAGCGGAATGGCCTCGCCGGGATCCATCTGAACCTGCAGGCGCTCGCGCACCGCGGCAATCACCGAACGGCCGTACTCCACCTCGCGCGGGTACAGGAGCGTCACCTCGGGAGCGAGCGGGTAGTCCACGCGCACCCCCTCGCGGGCACGCATCACCGCGTAGTGCAGGTGATCAGCCAGGGGAATGATGAAAGAATTCGAGAGCTCCAGCACCCCGTCAGCACGCACGCGTGATTCCAGACCCGTGGCGATGGACAGAATCTCGGCGGGAATCTCGGAAAGGGTCAGGCTGAGGCGCTCGCCCGATATGCCCCGCTCGGGCACAAAGGTCTGCTCGACCGCGGCAGGATCAATCATCTGCCCCTTGCGCTTGCCAAAGGCGATACCACGGCCAATTACCACGGCCTCCTGGCCGAGGTGATTCACGGTGAGGGCGACATTGTTGTTATAGATGCGGCTGATGCGCATGCGCCCTCCTCTGCGGTGATGCGACGGTCGTGTGGTGGTCGGTTATCGGTGCGTAACGCCCGGAAAAAGAGCCGGTGGCGGCACCACGAAAAGCGATTGAGCGTCACCTAATCTAGTACAAATTTTACAGAAGAGACCGGCCGACTGAAGGGGGTACGGACTGGCCCGAAGAGAAATCCCTGCAATCTGTGTATCAGCTGTGACCGGCACATGCGTTCCATATGTTTGCCGCGAAAATATTCGTTCGGCACGCCCGAGTGAGATTCCTCGCGGTACCCTAGACCTATGAGCAGTAAAGCAACCGAAATCGCAAAGAACCTTCCCGCCCTGGAGCACCCGGATGGTAGCCCCATCCGGGCCCTCGTCGTCGATGACGAGGAGATGCTGAAAGAACTCGTCAGCATGGCTCTGAAGATGATTGGCTGGGAAGTGCAATCCGCCGGCGACGGCCCCTCCGCGCTGAACATTGCCCGCGACTGGCGACCCGATGTGCTGGTGCTGGATATCATGATGCCCGGCTTCGACGGTTTGGAGCTGCTCAACCGTATCCGCAAGTTCTACCCCGAGGTGCCCTGCCTGTTCCTGACCGCTAAGGATTCGGTGGATAACCGTATCGAGGGCCTGGCCGCCGGCGCCGATGACTACGTGACCAAGCCCTTCTCTATGGAGGAAGTCATGATTCGACTGCATCGCCTGGTGCAGCGTTCCGGCGTGGCCGCCATCGATGACGCCGAGCTAGTGGTGGGCGACCTGGTGCTGAACCAGGACACCCGCGAGGTCACCCGCGGCGGCGAGCAGATTAACCTCACCGCAACCCAGTTCGACCTGCTGCGCTACCTCATGGAAAACGCGAAGCGCGTGGTCTCCAAGAGCCAGATTCTGGATAACGTCTGGAACTACGATTTTGGCGGCCAGGCCAATATTGTCGAGCTATACATTTCGTACCTGCGTAAGAAGATTGACGTCGGCCGCGAACCGATGATTCACACGGTGCGCGGTGCCGGTTACGTGCTGCGTCCGGCACTGTAATTCGACGTCGTTTTCAACGTCTCGGAACGGGTAGGTGCTATCCGTTCCGCACTATCTGCTCAGGTGGCGCGGTATGTTCCGGAGTATGCGAGTATTCCCGGAAATACCGCGCCACAGTGGTTGTATTCCGTATTTAGAATATAGAAAGAAAGGTGTTCATGAGCGCCTACACGCCCGGTGATTCCGGCTCCCCCGATGCCGAGCCCACCCGTCGCCTCCGCACCGGTGACACCCGTGATGGCCGCACCGGTCTAGGGCGCATAGCCTCGATGAAGCACCTCTACATTCGCTTCCGCGCGGCTTGGCGGAGCATGAAGAACCCCGACGCCTCCCCCGAGGAAATGGGGTACGTGCCGCACCTGCGTTCGCGCCTCATCGCGATCCTGGTGATGGCGCTCGGCGTGGCCTGCCTTATCATTGGCCTGTCAACCTACGTCACCCTGCAGAACTCCCTCTATCAGCAGGCTGAAAGCAACCTCAAGGAAACCAATCACCGCGTGGTGCAGCCCACCTCGCGCAATGGTAAGCAGGAAGAAGTGGACTGCGACGACCTGAAGAAGGATAAGTCCATCTTCGCGCCCGGCCAGGCCTCGGGAACCCTCATCACCTGTGTGGACTCCGAGGGGTCGGTCGAGATCGCCAGCAAGCTGGGTAGTGACGGTACCATTCAGAGCCTCTCCGCCAACGACCAGGTAACCCTTGGAACCCTGGCCCTGAACTCCACTAAGAGCGAAGAGCGTGAGGTCAAGCTGGAGGCGGGCACCTACCTCATTCGGATTACCCCGAAGGCAAGCAGTGATTCCGACGCGCAGGTGGTTGGCATCCCCCTCCATAACGTGCAGCAGACCCTCACCATCTTTGTGATCGTCGTGTCCATCGGATCAATCGCCGTGATGGTGGGTGCGGGCGTAGCCGGATCCTACATTATTCGCCGCACCATGAAGCCGCTCGAGCGCGTCTCCGCGGTGGCGACGGATGTGGCGCACCTGGATCTTGAGGAACACACGATTTCATCGGCCGTGCGCGTGGAGCCCCGCGATTCTGACCCTCGCACCGAGGTCGGCGCGGTGGGCTACGCCCTCAACCAGCTGTTGGATAACGTGAACTCGGCGCTGGAGGTGCGCGAGAGAACCGAACATCAGATTCGCGCCTTCATTGCGGACGCCTCGCACGAGCTCCGCACGCCGCTGGCGGCCGTTAAGGGATACTCCGACATGCTGCGCTGGACCGAACCGCTCAGCGACTCCGGGCAGTCCTCGCTCGCCCGCATCGACTCGCAGACCGAGCGCATGTCTCGCCTCGTGGAGGACTTGCTGACCCTCGCGCGCCTGGATGAGGGGCGTGAACCCAAGCTGGAAACCGTGGACCTGACTGAATTGCTCGTCGAATGTACCTCGGATATGCAGGCGGCTGCCCGCACCCACGTGTGGCACCTGGATGTGCCCCATGAGCCCGTCGAGGTGGTTGCGGACCGCTCGCAGATGCAGCGCGTCATCCTGAATCTGCTCTCGAACGCGCGCAAGCACACGGATGAGGGAACGCGTGTGATTGCGGGGCTTTCTGTGGACCACACCCGCCGTGAGGCGGTGATTTCGGTGGTTGATAACGGCCCGGGTATTGCCCCGGACTTCCTGCCGAAAATTTTTGACCGCTTTACGCGTGCGGATAAGGCGCGCTCCGGCTCGGACGGTACGACCGGCCTGGGGCTGGCTATCGTGCAGGCTATCGTGCAGGCGCATGGCGGCTCAATTCAGGTGCAGAGCCAGCCCGGACACACCGTCTTTACGGTGCGATTACCGCTGGAATCCGCCGAATCGTAGGGTGCGGCGGGGTCGGGGCGGTAAATCCCGGATGAACATTGCCGTGTAAAGTTTCAAGCTACACCTGAGAGTTATTTCCTCCAGTGCAGATATGTGGTGAATCTAACCCGCTTATTATTTGCTGGCAGTGCAAATTGCACGTATTGTGAAACTATGGCAAAACTCGTTGAATCCCCCGCAAACATTGCAGATAAGCGCTCTGCCCGCAAGGCGGAGAATCGCATCGCAATTGTCGAAGCTGCAGAATCCCTCATTCTTGAAGGCGGCTACGGCGCGCTGAACGCCGAAGCGCTCGCCGAACGCGCCGGCGTCTCCCGCCGCACCATCTTTAACCATTTCGCGTCCGTCGACGACGTGTTGGTTACCCGCCTTAACCAGTACTTCAACCGCATCTTTGAAGAGAGCGACTTCACTGTCTCCGGTCAGAACCTCAGCATGGAGACCGAGATGCTCTCCATCGCCCGTAACGTTTTCATGAGCAGCACCCTGGAGGAGTACATCGCTCCCTTCGCCCAGCTGCTCTACGCGCTCGAGATGGACAGCCCCGCAAAGTTCGAGGAGTACTCCCACGTCATCCTAGAACGCACCTACGACATCTTCCTGGAGAAGTACCTCGAGGCCTACCCCGACCTGCCCTACCTGCGCGTCGCCGTGTTCGCCTCGAACCTCTCCGAAACCATCGGTGAGGGCGTGTACTACTACCTCACCCGCGCTGAAGAAGTGACGGCCAAGGTCGCGGCAGAAGCACCCGAAGGCACCCACCTTGAAACGCTCGCTATCGAAGCGATGCGCCAGTGCGTTCTCGAGGCCCTCGACTACCTGGGTCGCCTGGTCCAGGGCGAATTTGCAGCCTAAAAACGTAAAACACTAGTAGACGGATACTCCCGTTCCGGGGTCTTCCGACAGGTGGCCACACGGCGCCTAACGGGGGCATCTGGAGCGGGAGTACGCGTCTGTTTTGTCTCTACAGCTGACCTTCCTGACGATGCATTCGCAAGACCTGGAAGTCGCACGCCGCGACCCGCTTATTCACCGATCCTTCTACCCCACCTCAAGGAATTCATCATGGCAACATGGCTTTATCGCATCGGCAACTTCGCCGCCCGCCGAGCGTGGGCCGTTATCCTCACTTGGGCGCTTGTCATCGCGGGTGTGGCCGGCGCCTACACCGCGTTCCACGGCAAGCTCAGTAACACCTTCACCATGCCCGGAACGCAGACCCAGCAGCTCTCCGACGAGCTCGCCCAGCGCTTCCCGAGTGCCAACCGCGGCTCCGGGCAGATCATCCTCACTACGGGCGACGGCACCGCCCTCACCGAGGAACAGAAGCAGGCGTTCTCTACCGCGCTGAACAAGCTCACCGGCGAGGTTTCTTCCGTGGATGCGGTCACCGACCCGTTCACTACCACCTCCAAGCTTGCCGAGGCAAAAACCCAGCTCGACGAGGCGCACGCCAAGATTGACGCCGCCCCCGCCCAAATTGAGGACGGTAAAAAGCAGCTGAGTGGCGCCGCATCCCAGATTGAAGAGGGCACCAAGCAGATTGCCGAGAATGAGAAGAAGCTCGACGACTCGCAGGCGCAGATTACCTCGGGGCAGGAGCAGCTAGCCTCCGCACAGAAGCAGCTGGACGATGCCCAGGCGCAGCTGAAGAACGGCTACGCTCAGGCTGAGGCGGCAGGCTCACCCGCCGAGATGATGGAACAGCTGAACGCGCAGCAGGCGCAGCTGACCGCGCAGCAGAACGCCCTCAACCAGCAGCGTGAAACCCTGACTGAAAGCCAGAAGCAGGTCGATGCGGGTCGCTCGGAAATCGCCTCCAAGAAGGAGGAACTGGCCGAGGGCCAGAAGAAGCTGGACGAACAGCGCACTCAGTTGCAGAAGACCGAGAGCGAGCTGCCCGCCCAGCGTGAGCAGCTGGAGCGCCAGCAGAAGCTGTACGACTTCGCCTCCGGCTACCGTATGGTTTCGGAGGATCAGTCCACGGCGATTGCGACTGTCTCGTTTAAGAAGAAGATTTACGAGGTGCCGTCCGCCGAATTGCAGAAGGTCATGTCTGATATTGAGTCAGCGGACCTGCACGGGGCGACCGTCCAGTTCGACGCGAACCTGAGTGAATCCGCGCTTGGGGGTGGCTCGCACACCGGTGAGGTTGCGGGTATGGCCATCGCCTTCATCGTGCTCATGGTCATGCTCGGTACCCTCGTGGCGGCCGGCCTGCCGATTCTGATGTCTCTGGTGGGCGTGGTGGTGGGTGTGCTCGGCACGCTCTCCCTCTCGTCCGTCGTGGAGATGAGCTCTACCGCCTACACCCTGGGCCTGATGCTTGGTCTGGCGGTCGGCATCGACTATTCCCTGTTCATTCTGAACCGATACCGCACGAACCTGCTGGAGGGCATGCCGAAGGTTCAGGCGATTGCCCTGGCGAACGGAACGAGCGGTAATGCCGTGATTTTTGCGGCGACCACCGTGATTATTGCGCTGGTGGCGCTGAACGTGACCGGTATTCCCTTCCTGGGCGTGATGGGTAACGCCGCCGCGTTCTGCGTGGTCGTTGCCGCCCTGATTGCGGTTACCCTTACCCCGGCGGTGCTGTCCGTGGTGGGCACCAAGATCATGCCGAAGAAGCTGTGGGCTTCCATCGATACCCCGCAGAAGATTGCGGAGCGCCGCGCGCAGGATGCCGAACGCACCGAGAAGTCCAATGGCTGGTTGCGCCTCGTGCTGGCGCGTCCGCTGCTGACCCTGGTGGTCGGTACTGTGGCGCTGCTGGCGGTCGCCGCCCCCATGTCGCAGATGCGTCTGGGCCTGCCGGATGCCTCGAACTACCCTTCCGATAGCGCCGCGTATAAGTCGTACGCACTCATCAAGGACAAGTTCGGTGAGGGTATGAGCTCTCCGCTGGTTGCGGTCGCGCACACCCCCGCGAACATGAGCGAGGAGCAGGCGCAGCAGGCGCAGATTGATATCGCCTCTGCGGTGAAGGAGCGCGGTGGTGCGAACGTGCAGGCTGTGGTTCCCGGCGGCATGACGGACGACCGCACCCTCATGATTTTCCAGGTGATTCCTGCCCACAGTGCAAGCTCCGTGGAGACCGAAGAGCTTGTCCACGAGCTGCGCGCCGTGACCGTACCGGTGCAGGGCTCTGAGGTGTCTCTCGGTGTTGCGGGCCAGACCAGCGGCAATATCGACGTCTCCGAGGTGCTCGCCCAGAAGCTACCCCTGTACCTGGGTGTGGTGATGGGCCTGTCCTTCCTGGTGCTGATCCTGGTGTTCCGCTCGATTCTGGTTCCGCTGGTTGCCTCGATGGGCTTCCTCTTCTCGGTGCTGGCAAGCTTCGGTGCCGTCGTGTCGATTTACCAGCTGGGCTTCATGAGTTCCCTCTTCGGGGTGGACCACCCGGGCCCGGTGCTGTCCTTCCTGCCGACCCTGCTCATTGGTATTCTCTTCGGCCTTGCCATGGATTACCAGATGTTCCTGGTGACCGGCATGCGTGAAGCGTACGTGCACGGTAAGGACGCGGCGACCGCCATTGTGAGTGGCTATAACCACGCGGTGCGCGTGGTGGTGGCTGCCGCGATCATCATGATTTCGGTGTTTGGCGGCTTCATCTTCGCTGAATCGACCATGATTCGCCCGATGGGCTTCGGCCTGGCGTTCGGTGTGCTGGTGGATGCGTTCATCGTGCGCATGACGCTGACCCCGGCGATTATGGCTCTGCTGGGCGATAAGGCGTGGTGGATGCCGAAGTGGCTGGACCGCCTCACCCCGAATATGGACGTTGAGGGCGCCGCACTGAGTGAGAAGATTCAGCACGAGCGCGAGTCTGCCGGTGCAGGCTCGGACAACAAACTCAGGTGACAAGCTCGAGTATCCGCTAAAGTATTAGTATGCGTTTACGCACCACGGCGCACACTGAAGACTAATACGACTCGAAAGGGCAGGTACACGGTGATGAGGAACCGCGTGAGTATCCGGCAGAGGATAGGGGCCGTTCTAAACCGTGTACCTGCCCCTTTTCTTGTCTTTTTGGGCGGCGGCCTGGGTGCGCTGTGCCGCGTGCACACCCCAGGTGGCGTACTGGTGGCGAATCTTCTGGGCTCGTTCACCATGGGTTTGCTGACGGTTCTATGGAACGCGTACGCGGCGCGCGATGGTGAGGATCGAATTCACTCCTTCCGCCTGCTCTTTGGTGCCGGAATGATGGGTGGCTACACGACCTATTCGTCTATTGCCGCGGTCATGGCGCAGACGATTTTTCTGCCGTATACGGTGCACGGCGGGTACATGGTGCTGGCGATTCTGGTGCTGCTGGTGGGTGGCCTGGCGGCCGCGGCCTCCGGCATGCTTGTGGGCCGCATGCTGGCCGCGAGGCAGGTGCACGTCTTACCCAATGAGGAGCCTGGGACCGAAAACGAGGAGGGTCGCTAATGTTTTTCTCCCTGATGATTTTTATCTGCGGCGGTCTGGGAGCGATGACCCGCTTCTTCCTGGATAAGGCGATGTCTCCTCGCCTGCGCACGGAGTCCTCGATTATTAGCCCGGTGTTCGTCATTAACCTGGTGGGTTCGTTCCTGTACGGCCTGCTGATTATGCCGGTTTCGAATCCGCGTGCGCTGGGCGTGCACTACAACGCTACGGATCAGGTGGCGTTTTGGTGCACGGTGATTACGACCGGTCTGCTGGGTGGTTTTACGACCTTCTCGACCGCCATGGTAGAGGCCTTGACGGCTCGCTCCGAGGGGAAGACCGTCAAGTTCCTGATGCTGTGGCTGGTGCAGGTTTTGGGCGCCATGGTGGCCGCGATTGTGGGCGCCTGGCTGTTTAGCCTGATTTTTGGGCGCTATATCGCGCCGGTGTTCCCGCCGGATGTTCTGTACTGATGCGCTGAGTCGTTAGACGGTTTAACGGTGAACGGCTACCGCACAGCTTTTTCACAGTTTTACTAAGGGTAACCCATAGAGCCGTCTTTTACACTGGTGGTGAACGATATGCGACGGGCACGAACGGAAGCCCGCTATATACCACCTAAAATATATGAATGAACAGATATATATGCGGGTGGAGTGCGTATATTTCAATCTCACGACACTAGGGATACACGGCATGCAGGAACTACTGAATAAGCACATGATAGGCACCTTCGCCCTTGAAATTGCGATGCTCACAATCGCTCTGACCCTCATCGGGTTTGTGGCGATGCGCCTGCGCGCCAAGAAGACGGGACGAGCGCATCACGCAAAACAGTACGTGATAACGGCCCTGTTCGCGCTGTTCCTATCCTCGATTCTTTCGCTGACGCTCACCCCAATCGGTAGCGCAAATAGCGTCACAAACCCCGAGCTGTACTACCCGCGCTTCTACGTGGGCTGGAGCTGGCAGCAGGCCTGGAACCTGACCGAAGGCATGGGTCTGCGCCGCTTCGCGACGACCGTGTACGCACAGCTCTTCTTCAACATCGCGATGTTCATTCCGCTGGGCTTCTTCACCGCGGGCTGCCTGCGCTGGGGACTACGCGCCACGGCTCTGAGCGGCTTCGCACTGTCGACCTTCATTGAGCTGAGCCAACTGACCGGTAACTGGGGCCTGGCAGGCTTCACCTACCGCACCTTCGACGTGGACGATATCGTGAACAACACCACCGGTGCGGTCCTTGGCGCGGTCTGCGTCTGGACGGTGCGCGCAATTCAGAAGCACCGCGCGGCTAAGCACGAGCGGGCGTTGTTGGTGTCTGCCGCCTCGGCGTAGCAGATTCTTGGATTGCCAGACGTTTTCATAACATGATTGATATAATTCATGTTATGAAAACATCTGCTCCTAGCCTCCTTCCCATCTTGCGTAGTGACCTGCAGGGTGAAGTGATGGCATTGCTGTTCTCTCACCCTGAGCAGCAATACACGGTGTCACAGATTGCTGATGCGACACGTGCATCATTGCCGACTGTTTCCCGAGAAGTGAATCGTCTAAATCAATCTGGTCTGGTGACTGTCCAGAATGTTGGTAGGACCCGTATGGTGCAAGCCAAGGTTGATAATCCGGTGGGCCAGGCGATGCGTCAGTTGATTCTGGTAACTTATGGTCCTGTTCCGGTGCTCCGGGATACTTTGCAGGGTGTTTCCAATATTGAGGGTGCCGCTATTTATGGCTCGTGGGCTAGCCGTCGTTCTGGGGTGGCTGGGCACGTGCCGAACGATATTGATGTGCTGGTTGTGGGCTCCCCTTCACGGCAGAAGCTGTATGAGGCTATCGATGATGCTGAGCAGAAGCTTGGGTATGAAGTAAACGTGAAGCGGCTATCTCCTGAGGCTTGGAACTCGCAGGATGGCTTCGTGCAGACTGTGCGGTCGCGTCCTATGGAGGTTCTCTTTGGGCAGCTGGAGGTGAACGATGTCGACGCTGAAGCCTAAGCTGGGACCTTTCTAGACTGTATTTCTTTTCGGCACCCCTGAATGAACCTCCTTCCGTGAGGTAGACGCAACGAACCCCTCATTTTCATAACCTGACCGATATTGTGCAGGTTATGAAAATGAGGGGTTCGCTGTTTTTAGATGAAACCTCGCCGGATATATCTATTCAGATAAACCCGGCTCGATGAAACCCTAGACAGGGAAGTTCTCGGGCGGGAAGACTACTCGTCCTCGGTTACCCGGTTCATGACGCGGGTGCTACGGTTTGCCTTCACCTCTTCGGGGAGTAGGACCGGCATGGGACCGGTCGGGGTGTAGGTTGCCGCGCGTGCCGCCGCGGTAGCGTGGGTGTCCTCAAACTCGGGGATAACCTCGGCGCTGGGTGCGCGGTACAGGTGGCTATTTGCCCACCATGCGAAGAGCAGAACCACAACCGCCAGGGCGGTGGAAACGAACAGCCACGGGCTGACCTGGCCCTCGTAGTAGAGCTTGAAGAACGCACCGCCCATGAAACCACCGGCAATGGGGCCGCAAATCGGCACCCACGCGTAGAACTAGCGCGAGGAGCCCTTATCGTGGATGGGCAGCAGGGCGTGCATGAGGCGCGGGCCAAAGTCGCGGGCGGGGTTCAGGTGGCCGCCGGAGTAGGCGTGGGAGGCGTAGACGCCGAAGGTGACGGCGAAGCCCCAGCCGAAGGCGATGGTGAAGAAGTTGTCGCCGTGGCCTTTGGACCGGCGAAATTCGACGTTGGCGATGACGCCGCAGCCGATGGTGCACATGATGAGCGTGCCGAGGAACTCGGCAAGGTAGGGGCTGATGGTGTACACGGGATGTCCTTCAGGTCATGAACTTCAGATGATGAGTCAGTTGTTCGTCCGGAGGGTGTTATATTGCGGGGTGCGAGAGCGGTACGAGAGTGAATCGGTTTCGCGCGGGCTGTGGCCCGATAACGGCGTGTCTAACCTTTGACATCTATGGAACCCCGAAGGTTCCCGCGTGGCAATACTTTTGTGTTATTTCACCCTTATGCATAAGCCGTTTTACGGGGTTTTGGCTTAAAAATAACCGTGGTGATTTAGAGGACATATAGAGCGCGGTCCACGCCTTGGACCTATGGTTGAAGCCCGCGTCTCGGAACCGCCTTCAACACGGAAAACTGCCCGGACACCCTCACAGGGGTGCCCGGGCAGTTTTCTGTCATCTCTTTATGGTTTTTGTGCGGCTTATATGAGCCGCAGTGAGCTGAGTTTTACGCCGCTACACGGTTGCTATTTGGCCGCTACTTTGCGCTCGCCCAGCCGAGGATGGCCTCGAAGAAACGCTCACATTCGCGCAGCTGCTCCAGCTCAATCCACTCGTTGGGGGAGTGAGCCTGCGCAATATCGCCGGGGCCGCAGATGATGCTCTCCACACCGGCGCGCTGGAACTGGCCCGCCTCGGTGCCGTAGGTGACCTTCTGCGGCGCATCGTTGGTGCCGAGCCACTCGTGGGCGAGGCGCACGATGGGCGCATCGTCTTCGGTGCCCAGGCCCGGCACGGTGGCTAGCAGTTCGTGCTTCACGCCCACGCGGGAGGTGAGGCTACCGGGCTCCGCGCCGGTCAGCTTCTCGGCGCGTGCGGCGCGCGCCTGCAGGTCGGGCAGGATGACCTCGGAAATCTCGCGGTCGATGCGCTCGACGAAGGATTTGGTGGTCACCCGCGGCAGGGTGCGCACATCGTACTCGAGCACGGCCTGCTCGGCGACGATGTTGTACTGTAGGCCGCCGTTTGCCAGGTTCACGCTACCGGTGGAGTGGGGGATGATGAACGACTCGTCGTAGGGGCCTTCTTCTTCCCACTGGTCCGCCATGTCGGTGAAGAAGGTGATGAACTCGCCGGCGGCAGCGACCGCGTTCACGCCGTGGGTGGCCAGGGAGCCGTGCTTGGGCACGCCGGTGAAGGTGACGCGGCCGCGGTGGGCGCCCTTGTGCGCGTCGATAATGCGCATGCTGGAGGGCTCACCCACAATCGCGTAGTCGGGGGCGAGGTCGCGGGCCACGAATTCCTCGATGAGGGAGGGAGCGCCGACGCAGCCGATCTCCTCGTCGTAGGAGAAGGCGAAGTGCAGGGGCACGCGCAGCTTCGCCTCGGCAACGCGCGGCAGCAGCCAGAGCGCGACAGCGATGAAGCCCTTCATATCGCACACGCCGCGACCGTAGGCGCGGGTACCCTCCACGCGTAGGGTGAACGGGTCGCTGGCCCAGTCCTGACCGGCGACGGGCACGACGTCGGTGTGGCCGGAGAGGACGAGCCCGCCGCGAGTGGTGCCGTCCGCGGCGGGGACGGTGATGAAGAGGTTAGTGCGGGTGCGGTCCTCGTTGTAGGTGCGCACGCCGCTGTAGCCGTAGCGGCCGAATTCGGCTTCGAGAAGCTCGATGAGTTCCAGGTTGGAGCTGCCGGAGACGGTGGGGATAGCGACAAGCTTTTCGAGCCAGGGGAGGGACGCCGGCTGAGTGGTCTGTGCGGTCATGAGGAACCTTTCTGCTGTGCGTTTGTGCCCGGGGTGGCTACGTTCAGGGTACGCCGCGGGGCGGTATTCGTCGCGTGGTCGCCGCCGAATACCGCCCCGTGAATGGCCTGAGCGGCCGGACTAGATGACGTAGTTGTTGACGTTGGAGTGATCGCCGAGCGCGTGGAAGTTGCGCGAGTGGTAGACGAGCGGGGTGCCCTCGCAATCGTTGCGGATAAACTCCTCAACCTGGGCGGTGAAGACGAGCGCGGGGCCCGCCTCAACGCGGCTGAGGGGGGTTGCGCGCAGCACGCGGCGCACGCCGTGGACGAGGGGCTCACCGGTGTGGACGAATTCCCACGCGGCCGGGTCGGCGAAGCGGGGGTAGTCGTGGGTCGCGAAGTTCTTAGCGAGGGTGACATTCTCAGCGTCGAGCATGTGTACGAGGAAGGAGGAAGCCGCAGCAATCTTTGCCGCGGAGCCGCTATTGGCCTTGAGGGAGAAGGCGATGATGGGCGGTTCGGCGGCGACGGAGGTCAGGGAGGAGGCGGTGAAGCCTGCGGGTTCGCCGTTTTCGTCGGTTGCGGTGATGATGGCGACGCCGGCGGGCTGGTGGCCGAAGGCGAGCTTGAACTGCTCGGAGGTGTCGGCGAGGGTCGCCTGTGCTGCAATGGTTTCGGTCATGATCGACCCTTTCTTCTGCGGCTGCGTGGGTTCGGCCCGGGTTGTGTGTGCGGGCGGTTCCCGTGAGTAGGGGAGATATGTTCAGGGTAAAGCTTTGGTGTAGCGAATACCTTATTTATTGCCCTATGTTTCTTAGGCCTACCTTTCATGACGGGAGGGGCGAAATATTACGTCATATTCGAGGGTGTGCAGGGGATGCGGAGGCACCCGGCGGGGTTTGCGCGGGAGAGCCCCCTGCTTCACCTCGAGGGTCGCCTCCGCGGGGCCTTAGACGGGTTTTGCGGGGGTCTTCTGGGGGTTTCTCGGGGGTGTAGAGGCCTCTAAGGTATCCTTGCTTGGTACACGAAAGCGCACCGGGCCCCCGCACGAGGGGTTTCAGGGCGTTCACTGTGGTGAGATGAGGGTTTATGAGCTGGTTGGCAACTATTCCGCTGCTGCTTTTCGCGGTCGTGGTGGCATTCGTTCCCGGATACGCGATGGGCTGGGCGTTACGCATCCCCACGCGTCTGCGCATCTTCCTCTCCCCGCTCCTGACTTTTGCCCTGGTGGCTGTCTCGGCGATTGTGCTGGGTAAGACCGGCATCGCGTGGAGCCTGATTTCCTTCGTCGTGGTCGCGGCCGTGCTAGTGGCTGCGGCGGCGGGCCTGATGTGGTTGGTGGGCCGCCGCTGGCCCTCGGCCGTAGCGGGTTCCGACGAATCCTCGGTGAGCTGGCCGGGTAACACGGTGCCGCTTTCCTGGCCCGTGGTGGGCGCCCTGCTGGGCGGTTTCTTGACCCTGCACACGACCCAGCATATGGTCTTCGGCCCGG
Source organism: Rothia sp. HMSC062F03 (assembly GCF_001836905.1). NCBI lineage: Bacteria > Bacillati > Actinomycetota > Actinomycetes > Micrococcales > Micrococcaceae > Rothia > Rothia sp. HMSC062F03. The sequence goes on from NZ_KV830862.1 coordinate 68,042, forward strand.
AGGCCTTCTCTCAGACCCTGGACAATTCCTTCCACCTGAACGCGATTCGCTGGATCCAGGAGCACGGCGACGCCTCGAGCCTGACCATGGGTGCGGTTTCCGGAACGAACCAGGAACCGTACTTCTACCCCGCCGGTTGGCATGATTTCGTGTACCTGATCTACAACACGACCGGCACGAGCATCGCGACCGCAACCATCGTCATGGTGCTGCTGGTGGCGGGCGTCATCTGGCCCTGCTCCCTGGTTGCGATGTGCCTGAGCATCCCGCATCTGCGTCGCCTGCAGGCGCTCGCTATTCCGGCGTTGACCTGCGGTTTCTTTGCCTTCCCCGGTCTGCTGCTGTTCTGGGGTGTGCTCTTCCCGAACCTTTTGGGCTATGCCCTGCTCCCCGCCTTTGTGGCGCTGCTATCGCACATGATTCAGGTCATGGTGCATCGCGAGTACTCCGTCGTTCTCTCCCTGTCCCTGACGATTCTGGTGGGCCTGGGCGGCCTGGCTCTGGTGCACCCGAACGCGGTGGTTTCTGCGGCGGTATTCGCCGTGCCCATGCTCCTCGGCGGTGTGGTTCAGATGTGGCGCGTCCACGACGCCTCCGTGCGTGAGCGTCTGGTGGGTACCGGCGTTCTGGTTGCACTGATTGCCGGATGCGTGACCGCCTGGTCCGTGCTACGCCCGAGCGAGGACGCCAGCGACCTGTGGACCGCCGTCATGAGCGAGGGTGAGGCGGTCTACCAGTTCCTGTTCCTGGGCCTGGAGAACGCGAACCCGCTGGGCGGTAATTTCGCTCCCGCCTACCTGATGGGTTTCCTGGCCCTGTGGGGCGTGGGGTACCTGCTGTACAAGCGCCGCAACCTGTGGCTGATTGGCAGTTGGATGCTCGTTGGCTACATGTGGATTATCGCGGCTTCGGTGCCGCGCGGTGACTTCCGCCTGCTGATGGTGGGCCCCTGGTACACGGACCACTTCCGCCTGGCGGCCCTGGTGGTGTTCCCCTCGGTGCTTCTGGCCGGTATCGGCCTGGGCGGCGCCCTGGAGGGTGCGCTCTCCTGGGTGGTTCGTCGCGTTCCGCGCACGGCACGCCTGAACGTGGCGACGGCCGGCATGGGTGTCACCGCGGTGCTGGTGCTGGTGGTCGCCGGCCTGTCCTCGCGAACCCCCGCGATGCACGACGCGACCCTGGTGGTCGCTCAGCGGTACCAAGTGACCCCGACCTCCGAGGTCTTGAACCAGGACGAGATGAACGTCATTAACGAGATCCCGAAGATTGTGCCCAAGGGCGACACCATCGTGAACAACCCCTGGGACGGCAGCGCCTACATTTACGCGCTGGCCGACCGCCACCTGACCAGCTACCACTTCGAGTTCAAGACCTCCCCGAAGTACGCGGCAATCATCAACGATTTGAAGGATGCCCGCACGAACCCGGAGGTCTGCCGCGAGGTGAACGAGTACAAGGCCCACTGGTACGTGCACCTGGAAAACCAGGGCAACTTCGGCCCCAGCGAGCAGAAGAACTACGACGGCTTGGTGGCCGCTATCGATACGGATGTTCTGACCCCGGTGTACTCCTCCGGCCCGATGACTCTGTACCGTATTAGCGCCTGCGACAACTAGACGCAGACAGCAACTCCGCCCGGGATGTATGCGCCCGGGGAGGGGCCGCATCGCGGTCTTGATTCTGTGACGAATCCTAATGCCGCTGAAGCACTGATATGATGAAAGCCGGTATGTCCACTGGACATGCCGGCTTTCGCACGCACGGTATGACACATTCGTTAGGAGGGGTAGCAGCCCTATGGGATCTCCCACATCGCCTCATACCCCTCGCACGCTGGTGATTATGCCCGCCTGGAACGAGGAAGAAGCACTGCCCGGCACCATCGCCGAGCTGCAGGAGACGGTGCCCTACGTGGACCTGGTGGTGGTCAATGACGGCTCCACCGACAACACCTCCGCCGTGGCTCGTGAGGCGGGTGCCTTCGTGATTGACCTGCCTTACAACATGGGGGTGGGCGCCGCCATGCGCACCGGCTACAAGTACGCGCAGCGCACGGGCTACGACTACGCCATGCAGGTGGACTCGGACGGCCAGCACCACCCCGAGAGCATCCCCTCGCTGATTGATGCGGTGCAGGATTACGATATTGTGATTGGGTCCCGCTTCGGTGAGGGCTCTGATGACTACGAGGTGTCCGGCCCGCGCAAGTGGGCGATGAGCCTGCTGTCTTTCCTGTTCACCCGCTCGGCGGGTACCCCGTTCACGGACGTGACGAGCGGCTTTAAGATCGCTAACCGTCGCGGTATCGACTTTTACTGCCGTAACCTGCCCGCCGAATACCTGGGCGATACGATCGATATCACCGCCATGGCCATTAGCAATGGCCTGCGGGTGCGTCAGGTGCCGGTGCACATGCGTGAACGCCAGGGAGGTACGCCCTCCTCCGGTCCGCTGAAGTCTGCCATCTATCTGGTTCGCTCGCTGTTCTCCTACGGCATTTCGGTGAGCCGCCGCCGGGAGGAGAAGTAGCCGTGAGCGCCAGTGTTTTCTTCTTGATTCTCGCCATCCTGGTCTGCACCTTCGTGGTGGTTCAGGTGCGTCATCAGCGCATGAAGGAACGGTACGCCGCCCTGTGGCTGATTATCGGTGCCATCATCATCGTGCTGGGTGCCTTCCCGAATCTCCTCAACGGTGTGGCGGACTTCGTGGGCGTGGCCCTGCCGGTGAATCTGCTGTTCCTCCTGTCGATTCTGTTGCTGATGGGCGTGAGTATTCACCTGACCCTGGAGCTGTCACGCCTGTCGGAGAAGACCCGCATCCTGGCCGAGGAAGTCGCCATCCTAAAGGCGCTTCAGGAGCAGCCGGAGGGCGCCTCCGGTGCGAGGAAGCGCGACCAGCAGGACTCTTAAAGCTTTACCGTCGAGACTTTTCACCCCTTTGTGAGTTGGAGTAATACCCCATGACCGTTGATATTTTGTTCCCGTACTACGGCGACGTTGCCATGATGAAGCAGGCCGTGCTGTCCGTGGTCGGTCAGACCAACCCGGACTGGCGCCTGATCGTGGTGGATGACGGCTACCCGGACGACTCGATTCCCGGCTGGTTCGAGTCCCTGAAGGACGAGCGCATCACCTACATGCGCAACGAAACCAACCTGGGTGCGAACGCAAACTACCGCAAGTGCCTGACCTTCGTGGAGAACGAACTGGTCACCGTCATGGGTGCCGACGACGTCATGCTCCCCAACTACGTGCAGTGGCTCGTGGATGCGGCGGCTAAGCACCCCGAGGCCTCCATCTTCCAGCCCGGCGTGGTCGTCATCGACGAGCACAACGGCCTGTCGAACACCCTGGTGGAGCAGACTAAGGCGTTCTACCGCCCCAAGGGTGAGGCCGTGCTGAAGGGCGAAGAGCTGGCCGTCTCGCTGCTGCGCGGCGCGTGGTTCTACTTCCCGTCCCTGGGTTGGCGTGCGGACGCCATCGTGGGCACCGGCTTCCGTGAGGGCCTGAACGTCATCCAGGACATGGCGCTGATTCTGGACATCACGATGCGCGGCGGCTCCCTGTACTACGACCCGCAGGTCGCGTTCATGTACCGCCGTCACGGTGGTTCCGACTCGTCCTGGCGTGCCCTGGAGGGCACCCGCTTCGAGGAGGAGCGCCGCTACTACAACACCATGGTCGAAGAGATGAGCGCCCTGGGCTGGAAGAAGGCCGCCCGCGTGGCTCGTATTCGCTTCTCCTCGCGCGCTCACGCGCTGACCCTGCTGCCGAAGGCGGCCCTGGCGAAGAAGTGGCAGGGCGTGAAGAACCTTGCCGAGCACGTGGTGAAGTAAACCCTATACGTGTGCGATGCGTCGTACATCCTACGGTGGATGTGCGGCGCATCTGCGTATGGAATGATTGGTTGAGTGACAGCTAGGAGCGAGGAGGACGCGGTGAGCGAGCCGGTACAGAATCCTGATGCAGGCGAGGCACGGGAGCGGAACTCTCGAGAGACTCAGCCTCAAGAACCCGCGGATGCCCGGGACACTGCGGAAACCCGGGACACTGCGGAAACCCAGCCTTCGGGCACGGTCAACCGCTACCAGTCCCTGGCGCTGCTGGGATCGTCGGTGCTGGCGGCGGCGTCCACGCTGGTCGTGACCATGATTGCTCAGCGCGCCCTGACCGGGTCGGAGCTGACGGAGTTCCTGCTCTTCTGGTCGGCGCTTTTCACGGTGACGGGTGTTATTACCGGCCTTCAGCCGGAGATTACCCGCGCGGTGGGTACGGCGCGCACTTACGCTGCAGCTGACGGGGTAGCATCCGCCCACCCCGTATCCGTCGGGGCGCCCGCACCGCAGGGTGCCCGCGTGGTGACGGTTGCGGCCGCGCTCGGCGCTGTCGCCGGTGCGCTGGTTCTGGTGAGTTCTCCGCTGTGGGCGGGTCAGCAGATTCCACATTCGGCGGCGGTGGGCGTGACCGTCATGGCCGTGGGCGTGTTCCTCTACGCCCTGCAGGCGACCATCAGCGGTGTGGCCGCCGGTGAGGACCGCTGGTACCTTTTCGCGACGGTCGGTGGCCTGGAATCTGCCGGGCGCCTCCTCCTCATGCTTGCGGTGGCCCTACTCATTCCTTCCCTGGCGGGTCTTGAAGTGGCAACGGTCATTCCGATGGGTCTGTGGCTCATCCTGGCGCTCGTGACGTTCTCGGGCCGCCGCCTGTGGGTTGCCCGCGCGGATGTGCCCGCGGGCCGTTTGACGGTCAATATCCTCTGGTCGTTCCTGTCCTCTGCCGCCGCAGCGATGCTGATGATGGGCTTCCCGAACGTACTGAAGGCCAGTGGCGCCGCGGAGAGCGAACCGGTCGTGCTGGGCACCCTGATTCTGGCGATTTCCATTACGCGCTCGCCGATTATGATTCCCCTGCAGGCCTTTCAGGGCGTGGCGGTTTCTGCCTTCTTGAAGCAGCGTCACCGCCCCGTGGCGGCGTTCATTAAGCCCGCCGCCGCGGTGGTGGCGGTGGGTGCTGTGGGCGCGTTGGCGGCCTACCTGGTGGGTCCGCTGCTCTTCCGCCTGATTTACCCGCCTGCCGCAGGAACCGAGTCCGCGTACGAGGCGGCCGCCTCCGGCCTCTCCCTGGGTGCGCTGGTGTTTGCCTCCGCGCTGCTGGCGCTCATGACCCTCTCGGGCAATATGGCGCTTGCGGTGAACCAGCACCGCATCTACCTGGCTGGCTGGGTGGTTGCCGCGGTGGTAACCCTGGGCCTGGCGTTCCTGCTGCCCGCACCGCTGGTGCCGCGCGCCGTGGTGGCTTTGGCGGTCGGCCCGGTCTGCGGTTTCGTGGTGCACATGGTGGGTGTGTCCATGGCCTCCCGCGCGGAGGAAACTCGCGCCGAGTAGCTTTAAAACTTATGGGAGGGGCACGTACGTCACGTACGCGCCCCTCCCGTTTTCGTTGCGGAGCGGATAGCCGGCTAGGGCACCAGCCACTTGCGGACCGGCGGAATCCACCGCAGCAGCCACACCAGAATCAGCGAGGAAGCCCACACCATCAGAGCGTAGGGAGCCTCCAGCCGGTAATCCACCAGCGGCCAGCCGTAGGCTGCGAGGCCCTGAATAATCAGCAGATGAATCAGGTACACGCCGAAGGTCAGCGCCGACAGCTTACGCAGACCCGTCTGAGCCGCCTGCGGCAGACGATTCAGTGGCAGAGACTTGAAGAACACGAAGACCGCCGAGGCCCAGAAAATCGTCGGGATGGACAGATACGACATCGCCAGACTCTCAAGGCCGTGGTGGTTCAGGGTCAGGTAGGGGCCGTACAGGATGTGCGTCAGGGAACCGGCAACACCCAGCACGTAGATGACGAGGCGCCACGGCAGGCTAAAGCTCGTATTCGCCAGCGCATAACCCAGGAAGCAGAAGCCCACGTACCCCACGATAGGGGCGGTGAACTCAGGCATAATGTGCGGGTTAATCTTATGCACCGTGGTGGTCGCGATGGGCATGAAAAGCCCCAGCACGGCCATGAGCCACGCCAGGCGCACCTTCTTCTCGCCGGCACCACGCAGGGCGTAGGAGAAGATGGGGAGCACCAGGTACACGCCGATGAGCGCCTCCAGGTACCAGAGGGTCACGCCCACGGTGCTCGGTGCCAGCAGTACAGCCAGAATCTCCTCACCCTTTGGCAGGGGAGTATGGGTGAACCAGCTACGCGCGAAGAGGTAAATCTGCCCCCAAATCAGCAGGGGAACCAGGATTTTCGTGAAGCGCTTCTTGTAAAAGGTGCCGACGCTCTCCCGCTCGGTGAAGTTGAGGAGGGTGATGCCGGAGGCCATGAAAAAGAGGGGGACGGCGGCAACCGCGGTACCCGAGAGGATATTCTCGAGGACCCAGCCCGGCGAATCGTAATCCACCCGGTAGTTGAACCGGTTGTGCAGGGCGACGACGCCGATGATGGCGAGGACGTTAATGCAGTCCAGGTACACCTTTCGCCCGGGCTTGGGGCGGTGCGCGGTGGACCCGCGAGCCGGTCGGCCGTCGGGCTGGGCATCCTCGGAGGGAGAGGACGCCACCTGCGCCGATGCAGGCAGAGAGGACATAGATTTGCTCCAATCTGGGTGAGTGTGATGAGAGAGAACCCCGGAGTCGGGGCGTGAAACCTAAATGTTGTAGACCCGCTTGACGTACGCGCCGTAGAGAACCCGGTACAGGGCCGTGCTGGTCTTCAGGAGCAGGCCGGCGGCACCGAAGACCGGGCGTCGGCGGAGGACGAGTAGCGCATCGCGCACCGAGAAACCGCGACGGCACCCGGCGAGGGTTGCCGGAGCATCCTCACCGCCCACGATGAGCGCCTGCTGGGCGTTATTCAGGTACGCAAGAACCCGGGCGACGGTCAGCGCCTCCTGACCTTCGGGCAGGTGGTACGTGCTCGTGCGCTGCAGGGATTTCGCGAAGTAGTCGAGCAGGCGGCGGGTCTCGGCCAGGGGAGTGATGCGGCTCCAGGTCAGGCTTCCGGCGTTCACCGCGTAGGCGTAGAGCGGCTCGTCGATGACGGTCACGCTCTGCGCTCGCAGGTAGCAGTCGAGGATGACGCACTCATCCTCGGCGCGGCGAATATCCTCCGGGAAGTAGACGCCTTCCAGTAGGGAACGCTCGATGAGCTTATCCCACGGGTAGGGGGACAGCTCGTCCTTGAGTAGAGCGAAGGCCGCCTGCTGCCCGGTCAGGGTGCCGGGGGCACCCTTCAGGCGCTGCGTGGTCGTGCCGTCGGTTGCCACCATGGTGTGGGCGCAATTGACCACCTGCGCGCCCGTGCGCTCCGCGTGGTGGTGCAGCCGCTCCAGGAAGGTGGGGTAGAGCGTGTCGTCGGAGTCGAGGAACGCCACCCATGCGCCGCGCGCCGCATCCAGGCCCTGATTGCGCACCGCGGAGGGGCCCCGGTTCTCGGGGTTGTCGAACACGCGCACGCGTTCGTCCGGGTTCCGCTGCAGGTAGTCTGCAATCAGCTGCGCCGAATCGTCCGGGGAGCCGTCAATCATGACCAGCAGCTCAAAGTCGGGGTCGGTCTGCGCCAGCACCGACTCAATCGCCGCAATGACGGTGGAGGCGGTGTTGTAGACCGGCATGATAATGCTCGTGCGAGGGGTGGAAGACATGTGCATAAAACCTTGAGGGAGTGCGGAGGACTTACATGCCGTAGGCGCGTCGAACGTACACGCCGTACAGGGTGCGGTACAGGGCGGGGGAGAGCTTCAACAGCAGGCTCGCCGCACCCATCACGGGGCTCGAAAGTAGGGCCTGGCCGACCCATTCCCACCTAATCTGACGGCGACATTCACGAATTACCGCGGCGGAGTCGGCGCTATCGCTCATGAGCGCCTGCTGGGCGTTGTTGAGGTAGGTGACGGCCGAGGATGTGTTGAGGGCGCGGCGTCCCTCCTTCGTGGAGAGCAGCTCGGCACCGGCCTGGCGCATGTAGCGGGTGTGGCGAATACTTTCCTCCACAGGGGTGACGCGGCCCCAGGTCAGGCCTTCGGCACCCATGTAGTACACGTAGAGGCAATCCGGAATCACCTCGAGAGTTTTGGCCTGCATGAGGCACTGGAAGACGGCGAGGGCGTCCTCCGCGCGGTGAATATCGGTCGCGAAGCGCACCGACGAGAAGAGCGAGGCGCGGAAAATCTTATCGGGCGTGAAACCCGTGAAGCGGTCCTGCAGGTAGTTAATCGCAATATCGCGGCCCGTGTAGGTGCCGGGGGAGTTCTGCGGGCGGTCCAGGGTGGAGCCATCCGCCCGGTGGATGGTGTGACCGCAGGTTGCCACATCCGCGCCGGTACGCGCCGCCGCAGCGTGCAGGCGTTCCAGGAACTCGGGACGGTACGTGTCGTCGGAGTCGATGAAGGCAATCCACTCGCCGCGAGCCTCATCCAGGCCCTGGTTACGTGCCGCGGAAACGCCGGCGTTCCGTTCGTTGTCGAACAGGCGGATGCGGGGATCGGGGTTGCCCTCCAGGAACTCGCGAATTACCCGGGAGGAGCGATCCGGGGAGCCGTCAATCACCACCAGCAGCTCAAAGTCGGGGTCGGTCTGCGCCAGAACGGATTCAATTGCGGCGACGACGCTATCAGCCGTGTTGTAGACCGGCATGATGATGCTGGTGCGCGGTGATGACATGGTACCCCTTTGGAGCATTGATGACGGAATTACATATAGATACATCATACGGGGGCTAGGAGCATCTGACCCCTATTCCAGCTTCACACTCTGGGAACTTAGGTAACCCTATGGAAAACGCATGGGGTGCTTCCTAGACTGGAAGGGCACATTAATGACCGAGGGGTTGCCCACCCCGCACCACCCGCCAGGTGTACCACCGAAGGAGCCGCGCATGAGCCGACGCACCGACGCGCCCGCCCGATCACCACGACGAGCTGCCCTCGCCAGCTGGATAGGCTCCGCCCTCGAATACTACGACTTCGCCGTCTACGGCACCGCCGCCGCAATTGTGCTCAACCGCATCTTTTTCTCCGAGGACACCGCCGCCATCGGCATCCTCAAGTCCATGGTCGTTGTGGGTGTTGCCTACGTCGTGCGTCCCTTCGGCGCTATGATCGTCGGCCCCCTCGGTGACCGTTACGGCCGCCGATTCGTCCTGATGCTCACGCTCTTCCTGATGGGTAGCGCGACCTTTGCCATCGGCTGCCTGCCGACCTATAGCCAGGCGGGTATTCTTGCACCCATCCTGCTGGTGGCCTGCCGTATGCTTCAGGGCCTTTCCGCCGCCGGCGAGCAGGCAAGCTCCATCTCCATTTCTTTGGAGCACGCCCACGAGCACCAGCGCGCCTTCACCACCAGCTGGACCCTGCAGGGCACCCAGTTCGGATCTCTGCTGGCGACCGCCGTGTTCATCCCCTTCGCGGCCCTGCCGGATGAGCACCTGCTCACCTGGGGCTGGCGCGTACCCTTCTGGCTCTCCGCATTCGTGGTGATTACCGCCTGGCTGATTCGCCGCACCCTCTCCGAGCCGCCCGCCTACCTGCAGCGCGAGAAGCTCACCGAGCCCCCGCTCGTGCTGGTCTTCAAGCACCACAAGCGTGCCGTGCTCACCATTGCTGTGTGCGCCATGGTTAACACCGTGAACATGGTCTTCACGACCTTTGCGCTGTCCTTCGCCACCAAGGGTTACGGCCTCGACCGAAGCACCATGCTGCTGGTGCCGGTCGCCTCGAATACTCTCGGTCTGGTTGCGATTCCGCTCGCCGCCATGCTTGCCGATAAGGTTGGCCGCAAGCCCGTGTTCATCACCGGCGCGGTGGCCTCCTCACTGGTGATGTTCCCGTACCTTGGCGCGATTGCCGAGGGTAACTGGGTGGGCATCTTTGTCTACGGCGTGCTCATGCACGGCGCGCTATACTCCATGGCGAACGGCGTGTGGCCCGCCTTCTACGCGGAGATGTTCCCGACCCGCGTGCGCGTGACTGGCCTGGCGCTCGGAACCCAGATTGGCTTCGCAATTTCTGGAGGCGTTGCCCCCGCCGTGGCGACGAGCCTCGCCGGCGCCGACCTGCATAACGCGGTGCTGCCCGCCGCGTTCACGGTCGCCATGTGCGTGCTCGTGGCGCTGGGTGCACTCACCGCTCGCGAGGGTTACAAGAAGTCCCTGGCTGAGCTGGATGCATAGCCCACGCAATATATTCTGTATGTAGAATAAATACGGGTGGGGTTGGATAGTTAGCTATCCAGCCCCACCCGTATTCTATGCTCTGGCGTTTCAGGCGTTAGTTACCCCCTGCTGGGCCGCAATCAGCGCCTCAAAATGCGCCGCCATACGCTCGGCGTTCGGTTCCAGTCCGGTGAAGAGGCGGAATGCATCCACCGCCTGGCCCACCGCCATGTAGCCACCCGTCAGCACCTCGCAACCGGCGGCCCGCGCCGCGCGCACCAGTTGCGTCTGTTGCGGCAGGTAGATGACATCCGCGACCCACAGGTCTTCGCGCAACACCCCGGCAGTCTGCACCGACTCACTCAGCGGCATGCCCGGATGCACGTGCATGCCCACCGGGGTCGCGTTCACTAAACCCTGAGCCTCCAGTAGAGCCTCAATAAGGCGCGTATCGTCGGTCAGTACCTCGATCCGGGTCTGCGGGAAGAGCCCGCCCAGCTGCTCCGCCAGGCCCTGCGCCTTCGCCGCGTCACGCTCGAAGAGGCTCAGGCGTTGCACCCCCAGGCGGCACAGGGCGTACGCCGTGGCGCTACCGGCACCGCCGGCACCCAACTGCACCACGTGCTCCAGGCGCGCCGGGTCCTCCGCCACCTGCGGCAGGCCGCGCTTCAGCCCCGCGATGAATCCCGAATAGTCCGTGTTGTCCCCGTAGAACGTGCCGTCCTCGCGGATCACCACGCAATTGACCGCGCCCAGGGCACGCGCCGCATCCGAGAGTTCGTGCAGGTGCTCCATGACGGACTGCTTGCACGGGTGCGTGATGTTGAAGGCGTTAAAGCCCAGCAGCGCCGCCGCATCCAGGAGCGCCGGTGCGGATGCGCCGTCCAGGTTCAGGGCGTCCAGGTCGACGGGGCGGTACAGGTAGCGCACCCCGTGCGCGTCGGCCTCGGCCTCGTGCATGGGAGGGGTGAGGGAAGAGGTGATGCCATCGCCGATGAGGCCCACCAGGAAAGATTCAGTACGCAAACTCATGGTTTCACTCTACGGGTCGGCGCCGGGGGAGGGGAACCGGGGGCCGGACAATTTCACGGGTAACCCCGCCGAACCGCCCCGTCGAGCCGTCGGGCGAGGGGGCAGAGGTGCGGAGCGAGTATTTTTCGATAAGATTTTGGGCCCGTCGAGCGAATATGGCGAATATATCTGACATCTTCACCGGTAAGGGTATAAGCTGGATATAACCCATTTGGGTGGTGCCGTCCGCGCGACCCGCGTGGAGTTGCACAGACACCGTCACAGTGAAGTGATACCTACCTTCGGAGGATAGATTGTCAACGACTGACAAGGCTATGGCACGCTTCGCTGGCGCCGATGCATGGATCGAGCAGTATTTTCTGAACAGTCCTGACGATGAGCGTGAAGAATTCACCCCGGCAGAATTAGAGGATTTGGCTCGCACCCATCGTGCGCTAGCTGAAATCCGCGCCCCCAAGACGCCCGTCGTTGCCGCGCGCAATGATGACTACAACACCACGCTGTACGTCGCCACGGACGACATGCCCCATATCGTAAGCTCCCTGACCGCCTATCTTTCGGCGCATTTCGGCGGATTCCTCGCGATTTTCCACCCCATCTTCCTTGCCGAACGCAATACGGATGGCAAGCTCATCAGCCTGCGCGGCACCGGCAACCGAGCCAACCTGGCCAGCGGCGACACCGCCGCCGTCGGTATGCCCTCCCTGCAGCTTTCCGAGGGTGCTCCCGAGGGGTCCACGGTCACCATTGAATCCTGGATTGCGATTCGCCTGACCCGCTACCTGAACGAAGACGACCTGCGCCTGCTGGAGCACGAGGTGCGTCGCGTGCTCGCCGATGTGTACGCCTGCTACACCGACCTGGAGGGCATGGTCACCGCGGTCTTCGACATCTCCCAGGCCATGTACGAGTTGCGCGGCGCCACCCTCGGCCACGGCGAGGAATCCTACGCCGCCAACCCGCACGGTGTGGAGCCCGCCTCCCGCGTGGAGGTTGCGCAGGACTTCCTGCGCTGGCTCACCCGAGGCAACTTCGTGTTTATGGGCGTTAAGGAGCGCGTGCTTGACGGCACCTCCGGCGCTATCGCCCTGGTGGACCGCCCCGGTTCGGCGCTCGGCATCCTGCGTTCGACCGAGGGCAAGAGTCGCATCCCGCTTTCCGGCGACACCCTGGACCGAGCTCTCTTCCCCCGCCCCGTGTACATCACGAAGGCTAACTCCCGTTCCACGGTGGCCCGCAACGACTACCTGGACTACATTGGTGTGCGCCGCTTCGATATGAGCGGCCGCGTCATCGGTGAGTACGTGATTCTGGGCCTGTTTACCCGGCAGGCCTACTCGCTACCCGCCATCGAGACTCCCCTGGTGCGTGAGCGAATCGCCATGGTGCGCCGCCGCCTGGGTTACCACCCCGGTTCCTACTCGGATAAGGCCCTGCTCGGGGCGCTGGAAGATTACCCGCGCTTGGAGCTGCTGCAGGCCTCGGTCAACGAGCTGACCGAGACGTTCAGCGGCATCATGGGCCTGGAGGAGCGCCGCAAGACCCGTCTCTTCCTGCGCGCGGATCGATTTAATCGGTTCATTACCGCCGTGGTGTACCTGCCCCGCGATCACTACAACACTGACGTGCGGTACCGCATCGAGCGGGTGTTCCGACAGGAATTTGATTTGAGTGCCATCGACTACGAGGTGTACCTGTCCTCCTCGTCGCTGGCCCGCCTATTCTTCCGTATTCGGCTCACCAACCCCAACGATGTGCCGACCACGGATTATCAAGCTCTCGAAAAGCAGATGCAGCGGGTCACTCGCTCCTGGGTGGAATCCACCGCAGCTGCCATTGAGGCATGGAAACCCGGTGCGGAAGGCCGCCGACTCGCGTCAGCCTGGGCCGACGCAAGCAGCGCAGCTTACCGAGCCGATTACACAGTAGAACAAGCAATCGAGGATATCGTGATTCTTGAATCTCTCTCGGGCAAGAAGCCCGCCGCAATCAAGGTTGAAGCCGGCGAAGCCAACACTACCCGACTGAAGACCTACCTGTCCGCACCTCACACTCTCACCGAGCTCCTGCCGGTGATGCAGAACATGGGCCTGGTCGTTGTGGATCAGAAGCCCTACGAGTTCAAGCCTGAGGACGGCGAAGAGTACGGCTACCTCTACGACTTCGGGGTCGAGTTCCCCGAGGGCGTGGACCCCAACGCCGTCGCATCCCTCTACGAGGATGCCCTGAACGCCTACCTGCTCGGTGAGCGCGAGTCCGATACTCTGGACCGCCTGATTCTCTCCGAGGGCCTCACCTGGCAGGATGTACGCCTGTTCCGCGCCCTGAACCACTACCTGATTCAGCTGGGCCTGGGCTACACCCCCTCGTTCATGTCGAACACCCTGCTCGCCAACCCCGGCATCACCAAGCACCTGGTGGAGTTCTTCAACGTCAGCTTCGACCCGAACAACGGCCTGAACGACGAGCAGCGCAACGCACGCCGCGAAGAGATTGAGGTGGCCCTGGTTGAGGAACTGAACAAGATTCCCACCCTGGACGCCGACCGCTACCTGCGCTCCCTGAGCAAGGTTATTCGCGCCATCCTGCGCACCAACGCCTACCTGGGCCGCGAGGCATTCGCCATCAAGGTTGCACCGCAGCAGATTGACTTCGCACCCCTGCCGCGCCCCAAGTTCGAGATTTTCGTTTACTCCCCGCGCGTCGAGGGTGTCCACCTGCGCTTCGGCGACGTCGCACGAGGCGGCCTGCGCTGGTCCGACCGCCGCGATGACTTCCGCACCGAGGTTCTGGGCCTGGTCAAGGCTCAGATGGTGAAGAACGCTGTCATCATCCCCACCGGCGCAAAGGGCGGTTTCTACCCCAAGCAGCTGCCCGACCCCGCCGTGGATCGCGACGCCTGGATCACCGAGGGCCGCGAGTCCTACAAGGTCTTCATCCGCTCCCTGCTGGATGTCACCGATAACCTTGAGGTTGGCACCGACGGCTCCGAGACCGTCGTTCGCCCCGAGGGCGTCATCGCACGCGACGAGAACGACTACTACCTGGTGGTCGCAGCGGACAAGGGTACCGCTGCATTCTCCGACACCGCGAACGCTATCAGCCTCGAGCGCGGCTTCTGGCTGGGCGACGCCTTCGCATCCGGCGGCTCCGTCGGTTACGACCACAAGGCAATGGGCATCACCGCACGCGGTGCCTGGGAGTCCGTCAAGCGTCACTTCGCCGAGCTCGGCCACGACGCTCAGACCGAAGAGTTCACCGCCGTCGGTATCGGCGACATGTCCGGTGACGTGTTCGGTAACGGTCTGCTCCGTTCCAAGGCAACCCGCCTGGTCGCAGCGTTCGACCACCGCGACATCTTCCTGGACCCGAACCCGGACGCAGCCGTCTCCTTCGAGGAGCGTCAGCGCCTGTACAACCTGCCCCGTTCCTCCTGGCAGGACTACAACCGCGAGCTGATTTCCGCCGGTGGTGGCGTGTACTCCCGCGGCCTGAAGTCCATCGAAATCACCCCCGAGGTGCGCGAGGTTCTGGACCTGGACGAGTCCGTCACCGAGCTCGCACCGACCGAGCTGATTTCCGCCATCCTCAAGGCACCGGTCGACCTGATTTACAACGGTGGTATCGGTACCTACGTGAAGGCCTCCACCGAGACCAACGCACAGGTAGGCGACAAGGCTAACGACGCCCTGCGCGTCAACGGCAAGGATTTGCGCGCCAAGATCGTGGGCGAGGGCGGTAACCTCGGCTTCACCCAGCTGGGCCGCATCGAGGCCGCACGTAACGGCGTCATCCTCAACACCGACGCTATTGACAACTCCGCAGGTGTGGAGACCAGTGACCGCGAGGTCAACATCAAGATCCTGGTGGACCGCCTCGTGGCTCGCGGTGAGCTCTCCAGCGAGGAGCGCGCCTCCTTCATCGAGTCCCTGCAGGACGAGGTTGGCGGCAAGGTCCTCGAGACCAACGTCAACCAGAACGTACTGCTGCAGGGCGAGTTCCACGGTTCCTTCCTGGGCACCAACCTGTACAAGCGCCTCATGCACGACCTGGAGGAGCACGCCGGCCTGAACCGCGCCGTCGAGTTCCTGCCCACCGACGAGGAGCTGGACGAGCGCCTGGAGACCACCGGTGACCGCCTGACCCGCCCCGAGCTGGCTGTCCTGGCTGCGTACGTGAAGATTTACCTCACCCACGCCCTGGAGCAGACCGACTTCGCGGACGACCCCTACCTGGAGGGCGTGCTGCGCAGCTACTTCCCGGCAGCACTCGTCGAGCGCTTCGGTCAGCACCTGGACTCGCACCCGCTGCGTAAGGAAATCATCTGCACCCGCGTGGCCAACGAGCTGGTCAACATTGGTGGCATCACCTTCGCGTACCGCATCATGGAGGAGTTCAACGTCGGTATCGACTCCGTCGCCCGCGCCTTCATCGTGGCCCGCGAGCTCTTCGAGCTCGGCACCGCCGCTAAGCTGCACAGCGAGCTGTCCCCGAAGACCCCGCTGGATGCATGGTTCACCGTGCTGCGCGACAACCAGCGCGTTCTGGACCGTGCAGTCCGCTGGTTCATCACCGAGCGTGGCGTGGTTGCCGGCGCAACCATCTCCGAGCTGCTCGAGAACTTCGGTTCCGTCGTCGAGATGCGTCGCAACCTGCCCGAGTACCTCTCCGGCAGCTCCCGCGACCGTGTTCGTGCAAAGCGCGACGCAGGCGAGGCATGGGGCCTGCCCGAGGAGCTCATTGTCATCTGGATCCGCGGCTTCGAGGGCTACGCCCTGCTGGACGTGATTCGTTCGGCCGCCGATCACGACTTCGAGGCAACCTCGCTGGCACCGGTCTACTTTGCCACCTACGACCGCTTCAAGGTGGACGAGCTGCTCGGCCTTATCACCGAGCTGCCCCGTAGCGACCGCTGGGAGATTCTGGCACGCCAGGCAATGCGCGGTGCCCTCTACGAGACCGCCGCAGAGCTGGCACTGTCCGTGGCTGAAGGCGCGAAGGGTGACTTCTCCACCGTGGACGGTGCACAGCAGGCTCTGGCCAGCTGGATTGAGGAGCACCCGACCCGTGTGGGTAACATCGACCGCATCCTCGACGAGATTGCTGAGGCAGCTCCGGATGCAACCGGTCACCCGCGACTGGCTGTGGTCTCCGTGGCCCTGCGCACCCTCGCTAGCGCATCCTAAACGCGAGGCGGTAGCCGCGCCGTACCGTCGCACAGCGGTGAATGCGGTACGGTAACCGTACATTGAGCATCCCGGCTTCCTCCTGCTGGAGGGGCCGGGATGCCTTGCATATGCACCTAACGGCATATGAACATGAGAGCAAAATGTGTTCCAAATCGCCTAAAATTCAAGTTAGGGTTGAATAAAAGTTCAACATTTTGCTTGACGCGTACAGTATATTGATGACGGCGGCATCGTTGCGTGCGCAAGCTCCGCGCTAAATTAGGCGTAGGGGAGGGGCTCCACACGCGATGTCTTGGATGCTTGCCCGGCCAAATAACCCCCTCGGGTGGATGAGGCTGATCCGGCTTGCATTGACGGTACGAATCCGATGGCCCACCTGGCCGCCGCGAGGGGTGCCATCTCTGTACGACATAACGCACGACACCATCACTCACTCAACGTTAATCTCCGGCCCGTTTGCGGGCCGGGCCCGCATACTCTCTATTTCGACTGAAAGTCTTCAACGTTGTCCACCAACCACGGTAGCGAGGAACAGCGCGCTAGCGCGTGGCGCCTCCTCATTAACTTTCTGCTATACGTTTCCCCGGTCGCGCTGCTGACCACTGTCTTCCCCATCGTCACGCCCACCATCAACAGGTACAACTTGGGTGGCGTGCCCCTGATTCAGGTGATTCTGGCTGCATCCATCACCGTGCCCTGGCTTAGCCAGGCCGCCTGCCTGCCGCTCTATCGAGCCATTCAGATGGAGCATAAGAAGATTGCGGATGCCCGCGAAACCCTGCGCATCCAGGCTGAGACGCTCGAGAATCAGCTCAAGCGTGCCGAGGCGAAGGCTACCCGCGAGCGTCTGAACGAACCCCAGTTCCAGGACATTACCGACCTGGCCGCGTTCAGCCGCAACTGGATTTACCTCTTCTTCGTGACCATGCCGCTGGTGTTGCTTTTCGCAATTCCGGTTGCCCTCGTACTGAAGTGGAACGCGACTGCCGTCGGTGCCTTCTTCGTACTCGGCGTGCTCAACATTGCCTTCGCGCAGCTGCTGGTCATCCCCAACCTCGCGAAGAACCGCGTTATCTGGTTCATCGCCTGGCTCGGCTACACCCTGGCCCTGTACTTCTTCCCCATCATCTGGTTCCTGCCGCCGCTCGTTGGCTCGCTTATCCTGCTGATTGGCCTGGGTAAGAACTTTGTGCACCTCTTCCGCTTTGCGCATATTCCGCTCAAGGACGTCGCAAAGGATGCTCTGCGTGGCTTCCTGACCGGCTCCATCATCTGGGCCGATAAGTACATGCTCTTCCTGGCCACCTCCGGTGAGATTAACGTCGTGGCCATTTACATGAGCCTGATTCCCGCCGTGATCGCTTACAACTACTTCTTCGTGGTAGAGGCCGATCGCGTCAACGACGCAATTCAGTACCTGTGGACCGTGTTCGAGCGCCTGCCCTACAACCGCGTTCGCGAAGAGGCTCATAAGGCCACCCGTGCCTCCGACCGTTCGATTCGCAACTCGCTACTCGTCTACATCGGTAGCGGCATCATTACCGGCATCCTGATGTTTATCTTCATGCCGGATTCCTTCCCGCTGGCGCTGATGGGTCTGGTCGTCGCGTTCCTCTTCGTGGCCGTCGCCCTGCTTATCTACCAGATTGAGTACATGACCATGTTCAAGACCGTGCAGGTGCTCTCCGCGGCGCACCTCATTCTGCTCATGATCTGCTTCGCAATCCTGCCGAACGAGACCGGATACCTGCCCATCATCGTGGGCGAGGCAGTCCTTGCGTACGCCTGCTACCGGGTGTACCGTCAGGCTTGGCAATCACCCGAATACTCTCTCTTCTGGCGCCGCGCACTCGCCTGGTAACGCCTGCCCGCACACCGGGTCCGCAGACATCGTTCTGCGGGCCCGGCCAAGAACACACCACGTAGCACGGCCCGCGAAAGACACAACCAATGACTGAACAGATGTACCGAAACCACTATGCTCCCCTGCAGCTTCCGGAGCCCGGAGAGCACTACACCGATCCCGAGTACCCGGATGTCGATGTCGCCATCATCATGGAGTCCACCTACCCCTACCTCAAGGGTGGCGTCTCCGCGGTGGTGCACGATATCGTCTCTGAGAACCCCGACCTTTCCTTCGGCATTATCCACATCGCGTGGGATAAGAACTCGCCGCACGAGGATCTCTACGGCATGCCCAAGAACGTCAAGTGGGTTAAGGTGATCTACCTGAGCCTCGACGTCAACCGTGCTGCCTTCGCCGCCGAGTGCGATCCCGACAGCCTGCACATGAAGATGCCGCAGCGTCGAGAGCTGGCTGATCGACTCATCCAGGGCTTCAACGCGCTCATCGCCGGAGACGTCAACCCCCTCTGGAAGCTCTACGACGAGGGCATCAACCCCGCCACCCGCACCTACAACCTCTTTGGGCTCTTCGGTACCCGCGAGTTCATGCAGGTTATCGCCAACCTCGGGTTCTTCAGCAAGGTTCCCTTCGGCGAGCTCTTCTGGAAGGTGCGCGACTTCGTTTCCATCCTCTTTGCGCTGCTGCACGAGCGGATGCCCCACGCCCGCGTGTACCACGCCCACACCACCGGCTACGCGGCTCTCATTGCCGCCGCTGCCGCCCGTGACCACGGCACCAGCTTCCTGCTGACCGAGCACAACCTGTACATTCGCGACACCATCAACACCAAGCTCGAGCGCAACATGGCGAAGCCGATTACCACCGACTACGCCTTCCTCGCCGAGGAGCGCGAGCACCCCGGCCTGGGCCCCATCACCCTTGACGAGCGAGCCTGGTCCGTCTGGTTCCTGGAGATGGGTCGCTTCTGCTACCCGAGCGCCGATATGGCCACCTACCTGTACCCCAAGGCACTGGAGGAGGCGCGCGGCATCGGTGCGCCCATCGACCAGATGAACGAGGGCGAAAAGGACCGTGCGATCATCCTGCCCAACGGCATGCTCATCGAGTCCGTTGCCGAGGCCTACTACGCCCGCCAGGCGGCCCGTGCACGCATCCTCGCCGAGGGGCGCGGCCACGTGTGGCGCTTCGTGTTCATCGCCCGCGTGGTGCCCATTAAGGGCCTGACCGACCTGATTCGATCCCTCGCGGTGCTGCGCGACCAGGGCCTCGTGAACTTCCACCTGGATGTGCTCGGCCCCAAGGACCACCTGCCCGAGTACTACGAGCTGTGCCTGCGCACCATCGAAGAGCTCAACATGGGCGAGTACATCACCTTCCACGGCACCGTGAACGTGCGTGCGATGCTCGACCGCTTCGACCTGCTGCTCATGCCCAGCTACAATGAGGGTCAGCCGATTGTGGCGCTCGAGGCGATGGCTGCGTCCATCCCGCTGGTCAGCACCGACGTGGGCGGTATGTCCCAGCTCATCGACGATGTGCTGGTCGCCCCCGACGGCCACGAAATCGGTAACTGCGGTATCTTGACCATCCCCGGCGATATTCACGGCTTCGCGGCGGCGCTGCGCACCCTCATGGAGGAGCCCAGCATCTACGAACGCTACTGCGTGAACGCCTACGACCGTATCGTCAGCTTCTTCCAGCTGCGACTAGTCATGGACCGCTACAACACGATCTACCGCGAGCTGGGTAAGATGCCTCCGCGCGACCCCGAGTTCTCCCCGGAGTACGATGGCGACGAGTAAGTTCGAACGGCTCGGCGGCCCGGGAAAGTTTGGTGCCTGGGTCCGCTACGGCGGAAAACCCATCACCCAGCAGCAGCTCGACTTTGCGGTCAAGAATTACTCCGTGGCGATTCTGCAGCCCTGGGAGCTGGAGGCTGCCCGCTACCTCAAGAAGCACGCCCCGCAGATGGTGGTCCTGGCCTATAAGTGCCTGTCCTCCACCCGCTCCTACGAGCCGGGTCCCATCTACTCCTCGGGTCTGTCTTTCGCGCAGGCCGTCTCGCTGGCGAATTCCGGTAAGGATTTCTTTGCGCATCGCCTCAACGGCGACCGCATCGAGTGGAAGGGTTATTCCAAGCACTATCAGATGCAGGTGTGGAACCCCGGCTACCGCTGGTACTGGGTGGATTCAGTGGTGCGCGAGATGCGCGACTCGCCCTTCGACGGCGTTATGGGCGATAACGACGTGGAGAACGACTACTACGGTCTGAATCTGCCCATTCAGGGCGTGCAGTCTATGACCACGATTCGTGAGGGCCTGGACCGCCTGGTGGCTTCTGCCGGCGCCGAACTAAATGGCATCGGCAAGATTCTGGTGCCCAATATTGCCGAGTCGCGCCTGCGCTGGGGCAAGTGGGAACGCCACAGTGCCTACGGCGGCGGTTTCGAGGAGGTGTGGCTTGGCTGGGGCCCGAACGATTACCTGGCTTCGCCCTACGCCGTGATGCAGGGCCGCGATATTGCGCGCGGTTC
This sequence comes from Rothia sp. HMSC062F03, assembly GCF_001836905.1. NCBI lineage: Bacteria > Bacillati > Actinomycetota > Actinomycetes > Micrococcales > Micrococcaceae > Rothia > Rothia sp. HMSC062F03. Next base: position 88,812 of record NZ_KV830862.1, read on the forward strand.
CGGTGGCGACGTGTCGCTCGGGGTGTACCTCACCGGCCTGAAGCGCGGTGCCTCCACGCAGAAGAAGGTGACGATTCTGCGCACCCCCCTGAGCGACCGGAAGTCGCCCCTGACCGGCACGGACGAGAACTTCCTCTACGGCCTGGCCGGCTTCTGGGTCTTTGGTGGGGGAAACTTCACCGGTATTAGCGCGACCCACCATGACGCCTACGACGAGATTCCCCACGCCCCCGAGCTCACCTTTGATCTGGGGGATGCCGCGGGCGGCATCGTGGTTCAGGGAACGGTTCAGACCCGCACCTTTACGCGCGGTTGGGCTGCCCTGAACACCGGCTCGAAGGATGTGACCGTGAAGGTTCCCTCTAATCTGGTGGATGCGGCAAACCGCCCGGTGCCTTCGAGCTTCACGCTGCGGGCGCATCAGGGTGTGGTGTACCGCCGTAAGGCGTAATTTACCGTAAGCGGTAATTTTAAGGGCTGTTTCACAGCGTAGCAGCCCTGTACTGTGGAACAAGCGGCTGGAATACAGCCAACCGTTCTCGCGGTGTTGAGTTTAAGGAGTGAACTACAGTGAATATTCTTTTGATTGACGGCGGTAAAGCATTCGCCCACTCGGCGGGTCGTCTGAACCACACCCTGCATCAAGTAGCCCGTGATACGTTATCGGCGCTCGGTCATCATGTGCGAGAAACTGTGATTGACGACGGGTACGATATTCACCAGGAAGTAGAAAAATTCCAGTGGATGGATGCGGTCATCTGGCAGATGCCCGGTTGGTGGATGCACGAGCCGTGGACCGTGAAAAAATATATGGACGAGGTGTTTACCGCCGGTGCGGGTACCCTGTACGCTAATGATGGTCGCCACAGGGTCAGCCCCACTGAAGGATACGGCACGGGCGGTCTTCTTCAGGGGCGGCGTCATATGCTGTCGCTGACGTGGAACGCGCCTCGCGAAGCTTTTACCCGGGAGGGCGACTTCTTTGAGGGACTCGGGGTAGATGCCCTCTATATGCACTTTCATAAGGCCCATGAGTTCATGGGGACTACCCAGTTGCCCACCTTTATTTGCTATGACGTGATTAAAAATCCGCAGGTCGAACAGTATCTCGCTGACTATACTGCCCACCTCAACGAGGTCTTCGGTCAGGCGTAAGGGTTTTAAGCCTGCATGCCTTCATAAGCATGTCTGAGGTGGATGCGGCAAACCGCCCGGTGCCTTCGAGCTTCACGCTGCGGGCGCATCAGGGTGTGGTGTACCGCCGTAAGGCGTAATTCACCGCTCGCGTAGCTCTTCTGAGCTTCTGCGCGGCACCGCTCATCTGCGTATATAACCTTATAAACAAACCCACCGGCAATATAGCCAAATGGCTATATGTACCGGTGGGTTTGTTATATGTGTGCTAGATGAGCTGGGGTAGCTTACTTAGCGGGGTAGGAGGGCACGTCGTAGCCGCCCATACGCTCCAGAACGCGAATCACCTGGCAGGAGTAACCGAACTCGTTGTCGTACCAGACGTAGACAATCGCGGAGTCATCGGTCACCACGGTAGCCAGCGAGTCCACCACACCTGCGGTGCGGGAACCCACGAAGTCGGTGGAAACAGCCTCGGGGGAATCCGAGTAGCCCACCTGGCGGCGCAGAGCACCGTCAATGGACTCACGGAGGAACAGCTCGTTCAGCTCCTCAGCGGAACCTGCGGGCTTGGTCAGCTTCACGTTCAGGATCGCCATGGAGACATCCGGGGTGGGAACGCGGATAGCGTTACCGGTCAGCTTGCCCTCCAGCTGCGGCAGAGCCTTCGACACGGCCTTAGCGGCACCGGTCTCGGTAATCACCATGTTCAGCACGGCGGAGCGGCCGCGGCGGTCACCCTTGTGGAAGTTGTCAATCAGGTTCTGATCGTTGGTGAACGCGTGAACGGTCTCAACGTGGCCACGCTCAACACCGTAGGCATCATCCAGAACCTTCAGCGCCGGAGTAATCGCGTTGGTGGTGCAGGAAGCGGCGGAGAGAATCTTGTCCTCATCGGTGATGACGTCGTCGTTCACGCCGAACACGATGTTCTTCATGTCGCCCTTACCGGGAGCGGTCAGCAGAACACGAGAGATACCGGGGCGGTTCAGGTGCTGCTCCAGGCCCGGAACGTCGCGCCAACGGCCGGTGTTGTCCACCAGCAGGGCGTCCTTAATGCCGTACTCGGTGTAGTCGACAGTGGTCGGGTCAGAGGAGTAAATGAAGCGAACCGGAACACCGTTAGCGATGATGGTGCTGTTCTCCTCGTCCACCTCAATAACGCCCTTGAAGGGGCCGTGAACCGAGTCGCGCTCCAGCAGGGAAGCACGCTTAACCAGGTCCTTATCACCGTTCTTACGCACCACCACGGCGCGCAGGTTCAGGCCGGAACCCAGCGGCGAGGAGGAACGCTCCAGCAGGATGCGGGCCAGCAGGCGGCCAATACGACCGAAGCCGTACAGCACAACGTCCTGCTCCTTCGGCTGGTCACCCTGGTGGTTCACGGAGGAACCCAGCTGCTCGGGCAGCCACATGGACAGCTCGGGGGAGCCAGCCTCACGGTGTGCCTTGTGCAGGGCAGCGATGTTAATCGAGCAAGCGCCCAGGTTCAGCTCGGTCAGAGCACGAACCAGCTCGAGGGAGTGCGCGGGGTTCAGAGGCGCACCATCAATGTGGGATACGAAATCGTGCAGCTTCAGCAGCTCAATGACGGACTTGTTGACCAGGCTGCGGCCGTGAATGCTCAGCACCACGCCGTTCTCGCGGTGCAGCTTACCGATGAGGGGGATCAGCTCCTCTGCGGTAGCCTCACGGTTAACCCAGGTAGCGGTTGCAGTCGTCACGTATGACCTTCTTCCTAACTTCGTTGTCGGAGGGTAGGCGCGACGATGCTGTCGCGTCAATACCGGGCCGGGCGTAAGACCCGGCGTCGGTTTAAGTCTAACCCGTACAAACCCTTCCAGAGCCTCAAAATCAGCGATATTGAGGCTAAAAGTCAGAAGAGACCGAAGGCAGTTTGTGAACCCACACGGCAAGCCAACAGAACCCGTCAGAAGGGAAAGCAAAACCACTTTAAATCCCCACAAAAACGCACTCTCCCGAACGGGCTGGCCGAGTAGAATTGAAACCATGTTGACTGTAATCGGTGAAGCACTCGTAGACGTCGTCCACCAGCACGGCGGAGAAACCCACGCCTACCCCGGCGGATCCCCCATGAACGTCGCCGTTGGCGCATGCCGCCTCGGCCACCCCACCAACTTTGTCGGCCACTACGGCCCGGACGCCTACGGTGAAAGCATCAACGCGCACCTAAACGCATCCTCGGTGCAGCTGCCCTTCGAACCCACCGCGGAGCGAACCTCCGTCGCCCAGGCCACCATTGGTGCCGACGGTGCGGCGGAATACGAATTCGATATCGAGTGGGCCCTGGACGCTATCGCCGAGGAGCTGGCTGAACTGGCCCGCAGCTCCGACGCAGTGCACACCGGCTCCATCGCCGCCATGCTCGAACCCGGCGCGCATGTGGTCGCAGCAGCTTTCGAAGCCGCTCGCGACAGCGCCCTGCTCAGCTACGACCCGAACTGCCGCCCCACCCTCATCCACAACGTTGACGAGGGCCGCGCTTGGGCTGAAAAGTTCGTCTCCCTCTCCAGCGTGGTCAAGGCATCCGACGAGGATCTGCAGTGGCTCTACCCCGAGCGTTCCCTCGAAGACACCGCCCGCGCTTGGCTGGACCTCGGTGCCGAGCTGATGGTCATTACCCGTGGTGAGGACGGCCCCATCGCCTACAGCAAGAAATACCCCGAGGGTATTTCCCAGCCCGCCTACCGCGTTGAGGTTGCGGACACCGTCGGTGCCGGTGACTCCCTCATGGCGGCTCTTATTGCGGGCCTGCTGGACCGCGGTATTGCCGGCCCCGAGGCTCGCGCCAAGGTTGCCGCACTGGCCGCCGAAGACATCGCCGACCTGCTGCACTTCTCCGCCACCGCGGCGGGCATCACCGTCTCCCGCGCGGGCGCTAACCCGCCCACCCGCGAGGAACTCGTCGCCGTTCTGAACGGCTAATAAATGGCGCGCGGCCGGCGGATAGCTCACTCTGTCCGCCGGCGTCGCCATATCCACCCGAACCCCACCATTGAGGAGCATAATGAGCAACCTCGGCACCGCACCCCTGCCCCGCGAACCCTACGCGGGCCTGCCCGAACTGCCCGAATTCACCCTGACCTCCACCGACATTCAGGACGGCGGCACCGCCCCCGAGTGGATGCGCTCCGCCCTCTTCGGCGTGGCAGGCGGTCAGGATCGCTCCCCGCAGCTGTCCTGGAGGGGATTCCCCGAAGGCACCAAGTCTTTCGTGCTCACCTGCTTCGACCCGGATGCGCCGACCCCCTCGGGCTTCTGGCACTGGACCGTCTCTAATATTCCCGCCGAGGTGACCAGCATTGACACCGGCGCGGATGCACCTGCCGGCGCCCTGACGCACCGTAACGACGCCGGTGTGGCGGGCTTCCTGGGGGCTGCCCCTCCGGCTGGTCACGGCCCGCACCGCTACATTTTCTGCGTCACCGCCGTGGACGTGGAGAAGCTCGACATTGACGAGAGTGCAACTCCCGCCGTCGTGAACTTTAACCTGCTCGGCCACGGTCTGGGTCGTGCGTTCCTGACCGTCACCTACGCGGAACCGGCTGAGTAGCCTCCGCCGTAACGCTCCAACTGCCACCACCTCGATTCCATCAACCGAAGGCAACAGACCGCATGATCAATCTCATCGCCAGCGACCTGGACGGCACCCTCATCGGGCATGACTTCCGCTTCCGTCCGCGGACCCTGCGCGCCCTTGAGGCCGCCCGGGCTGCCGGAATTGAGATTGTCTTCGTCACCGGCCGCCCGAGCCGCTGGCTCACTCCGCTGCGCGAGCAGACCGACTTCGATTCCTACGCCATCTGCTCCAACGGCGCCGTGGTGTACCACCTAGGCGCAAACGAGGTGGAAGAAGTCAACGGCGCTGATCCCGCGGTGATTGCCCGTACTCACGAGCTGCTGGAGCCCATGTTCCCCGACGCTACCTACACCCTGGAAACCGTGGATACCGTCTTTATCCAGGGGCCGCACGAGGGCGGCGAGGTGCTCGAGGGCGCCCGCGTGGTCGAGTCGAGCATCGTCGAGGCGCTCGAACGCATCGGTTCCACGCCCGTCATTAAGTACCTGATTCGCGTGCCCGGCATGGACCCGGATATTCTGCAGGCCCGTGTGCACCAGGCCGTGGGATCGCTCGTGGCCGTCACGCGCGGCGTGGTGGGCGAACCCTTGGTCGAGATGGGCTCCAAGGACGTCAACAAGGGCCGGATTCTGGAGAAGTTCGCGGCCCGCCACGGCATTGAGGCGCACGAGGTCATGGCCTTCGGCGACATGCCGAACGACGCCGAGATGCTCTGCTGGGCGGGTGAAGGTTTTGCGATGGCGTCGGGTCAGCCGGCGCTCATTGCGAAGGTGGGGCGCACCTGCCCGCCCTTCCATGAGGACGGTGTGGCGCAGACGATTGAGGCGATGCTCGCCGAACGGTCCTAGGTGCCTAGCACTAGCTATCCAGCGCTAGCGGCTGGGTCAGCCTCCGCAGACATAACTTAGACATAAACTTTTATGTCTACACATAAAAAATTTGAGTCTAGACATAAAAATTCATGTCTAGACTCAAATTTTTGTGTCTGATTTGTGTCTAGACTAAAATTTTTTGTATGAACAACGTGGAATGGACCCCCGAATGGCTTGCTGAAACCATCAAACTATTGCGTACTCACGGCAGTGATACGCAGTTTATTGAGGTTAAAAAAGCCCACGGAGGCTACCCGGGAAGCCTAGACGCAACCCTGAGTAGTTTCTCCAATAGTTCCATGGGCGGAATCATTATCTGCGGCCTCGACGAGAATAATGACTTTGCGCCTGTAGGCGTATACGACCCTGCAGACCTAGAAAAAACCCTCGGCAACAAGCTCCGCAGGGGCCTCAAGCCGCCGAACACCATGGAATCCGGCACCATCCTCTACGAAGACGCCAAAATCTTTGTTGCCGCAATCCCTCCGCTGCCTCCCTATGAACGCCCCGCCTACATTGGCGGTAAAGCGTACGTGCGTTCTGGCGACGGTGACCACGAAATGAGCCGCCACGAAACCGACCTGATGGTGGCTCAGCGGACACGCACCGGATTCGATGAGGAGCCGGTAGAATACACCTCCCTGGCTGACCTGGATGAAGGCCTCAAAACTGCTTATCTGCGAGACGTCCGTGCTAAATCGCGCCGCCTTGCCGGAAGCTCCGATGAAGAGGTGCTCCGCCGTAAGGGAATTATTGCCCTCGGAACAGACAACCTTTCCCTTGCGGGCCTGTACGCCTTGGGTTCTTACCCTCAGGAGTTCAGGCCCTCGCTCAAAGTCACCGGAGTCGTCATCGACCCAAGCGGTAAAGCCCGCAACCTCGACAAATTCGAGGCGGACGGTCCCATCCCCGCCATGCTCGAAGAGACTCTGGCATGGGTCAAACGGAACCTGGCACACCCGGTTGTCGAACTGTCCAATGGGCACCTCATCAACGGGCAGGAAGTACCCGATATTGCCCTTCGCGAGATTCTGTCGAATGCCCTTGTACACCGCAGCCTCAACCCCAAAGCAGATACCGAAGAGGTGCGTGTCAGGATTTTCTCTGACCGAATCTCTGTAGAGAACCCCGGCGGTCTATACGGAATCACTCTCCAGCGTCTGCAAGAGTATGGCGAACGCTCCCGCGTGAATGACCGCCTGTATGACATCTGCACGCATGTAACCACCCCCGACGACGGATACCGCGTCATCGAAGGTGAGGGTAGTGGCATCTACACGGCACAGGAGGCGGTGCGTCAGGCAGGGCTGAAACCCATCCAATTCATTGATGGGGTCATTCGTTTTACCGCGATTATTAGCAGGGAGCCTCTGGATGGTGCTCGTATCGCCGATGTTAGTTCACCGCAGCAGAAGTCGGAGATAGACCCGCGCCAATCGTCACCCACGGTTCCTAGTAACCGTCAGGAGGCGGTGCTCCTGGCTCTGCGCTCGCTACGCCACCCCGCCGGTATCGAGGACATCATGGGTGCTCTTCCTGGGCCTTTTGCTGAGCTGCAGAAGCCGCAGGTCCGGTACGTCCTCACGAAGCTCCTTCAGGAAGGAGTCATTACCCGTGAAGGTGGTCGAGGTAACCGCAATACGACATACCGCCTGGCCTAACCGAATATCGGGCTAACGCGCAAAAGCGGCCCGGATGGAAACCAATCCATCCGGGCCGCTTTTCTACAGCCTACGCTTCAGGAGCACTACTCCCAACGGGTGTAAGCGTAAGGAGCTCTAGTGTCCCTCTGTGCTCTTCTCAGGGTCGAAGGGCTCCAGCGGGTCGCCAGCGGCCTTCGTGTACTTCGCGATGAAGGTCATCAGGTGGAAGATAATCAGGGTTGCCGCGGTACCCAGAGCAATACCGGCGAAGGACAGCTCACCGAAGGTCCAGGTGTAGTCCGCAATACCCACAATCAGCGCCACGGCGGCGGTGGTCAGGTTGATCTGGTTCGAGAAGTTCACACGGTTCTCGCTCCAAATACGTGCACCGAGCATACCGATCATGCCGTACAGCACGGTTGCGGCACCGCCCAGAACACCCGCCGGGACGGTTGCAATTGCCGCACCGAATGCGGTGAACATGGACAGTGCAATCGCGAAGATAGCCGCCACCCAGTACGCCGCGGTGGAGTACACCTTGGTCGCAGCCATCACGCCGATGTTCTCGGCGTAGGTGGTGGTACCCGAACCGCCACCCATGCCCGCGATGGTGGTTGCCAGGCCGTCAGCCATGAGGGCGCGACCCGAGTAGTCGTCCAGGTTCTTGCCGCTCATCAGAGCAACAGACTTCACGTGGCCGATGTTCTCAGCCACGAGCACCAGAATCACGGGGATGAACAGGCCGGCGAGCTCCCAGTGGAACTCGGGGGTCTGGAAGTGCGGCAGACCGATGATGCCCTGAGTCTGCACAGCCTTGTCAATCTTGGAGAAGTCCACCTCGCCGCGAATCACGGCGGTGATGTAACCAACGCCCACGCCCAGCAGGATGGACAGGCGACCAATGATGCCCTTGAACAGCACAGAAATCAGGATGATGGAGCACAGGGTCACCAGCGCGGTCACCGGTGCCACCATGAAGTTGTCCTTAGCGCTCTTCGCCAGGTTGAAGCCAATCAGCGCCACAATCGAACCGGTCACGACCGGGGGCATGAGCTTGGTGAGCCAGCCGGTGCCGGCGAACTGAACGATCAGGCCGACCAGGAACAGCGCCACACCCGCCATGACGATACCGCTGAGGGCGCCCGCCGGGCCGTGCGAGTTCATGGCAGCCGCCAGGGGAGCGATGAACGCGAAGGAGGAACCCAGGTAGGAGGGGACGCGGCCGCGGGTAATCAGCAGGAAGAGGACGGTGCCGATACCCGAGAAGAACAGGGTGGTTGCCGGCGGGAAGCCGGTGATAATCGGCACGAGGAAGGTTGCGCCGAACATGGCGACCACGTGCTGCGCACCGATACCGATGGTAATCGGCCAGGCGAGGCGCTCGTTCGGGGCGACGAAGGAACCGGGCTTAATGCTGCGGCCGTCGCCGTGAATCGACCAGTCGAAGCCGAAAAGCTTAGAGATGCTCAAAGGGAGCTCCTGAAGTGAATGTGGTGTATAAAATTCCACATTATTCTACGCGCCTATGGGTGTAGGTCACAGCTAAATGCCTATAAATATGAGCAGGGATACCCCTAAACCGCTTATATTCCAAATTCGCTATCTGATTGATGGGTGCGGGGTACATAAAAATACCGTCGCTCCCTATATGCAAGATATTGCATATAGGGAGCGACGGTATTGATGAAGACAGCGTCGCTAACGCTTAGAGAGCTTCCTGAAGAGCCTCGAGGTGATCATACTTCGACAGCTCGTAGCGCAGGTGGCCCTCGGTCGGGGACTGCACCGGCAGGAAGGAAGCCTCACGCAGGCGGCGAGCGGTCGGGGACTCGGCCACGTAACCGGCGCCTCCAACAACCTGCAGCTCAAAGTGAGTAGCAATGGTCGCGAAGTGCGAAACCCCCAGGCGCAGGCTCAGCAGGTCACGGCGCTCGGCACGCTCCGGTTCGGACGCCAGGCGAATCAGCTCCTCCCGCAGGCTCTCGTACTCGGAGAGGATTAGCGGGAACTCGGGGCGGAAGATGCCCTTCGACACGTCCAGGTGCTTAGCGGCCTCCTGCAGAGCACCTGCGGCCAGGCCCAGGCAGAAGGAAGACTGAACCAGCAGGAACGGTGCGGTGACATCGTGCAGGAACGCCTCGAGGTTATCGCTCAGGATATCCTCGCTCGGCACGAAAACGTCCTCGAACTTCAGAGTGCCCGACTCGGTGCTGTTGAGCGCCAGCAGGTCGCGGTGGTAGTAAATCTCCAGGCCCGGCACATCCTGGCGAATCGTCACGATGTAGCGGTCCGGGTGACCCTCGGGAGCGTTCTCCAAGGCCACCGGCAGAACAATTACGCCGCTCGGGTACAGGTTCGATGCCCAGGAGATAGAACCGTTGAGCTTCAGGCCGCCCTCAACGAGGGTGCCCTTCACCTTAATCGGCTCCAGACCCGACGCCTCCTTGTACGCCGCCGCCATCGCGGTGGTGCCGCTGACGGTCGCATTGGCCAGGCCCTCGGGCAGCTCGCGGCCCACGGCGTCGAAGAACGCGATGGTCGAACGGTGAGCCCAGAGCGAGAAGGCGGTGGTGGCGTCCTCGGTAGCCAGGTCGAATGCAACAGCGACCTGGGGAACCAGGGAGCCGCCGTCGCGACCCAGGGTAATCAGGCCGTCCTTGGCAATCTCACGGAGGGTCTCGAAAGGAGAACGCTCGCCGCGGTCAACGGCCTCCGCATTGGTGCGGGCGAGGGCGAGAACCTGCTCGCGCTGAGGGTAGTCGTACAGGGGTTCCAGGGTGAAGTCGGACATGTGGTTTCTCCTAAGCGGGGAGCGCGCGTCTATGCGTGCAGCTTGAACAGTCGGTCGATGGGAGTGCTGACGGCCTTGCGGGCGCGGACGACAGCCTCTTCGTCGGGTGCATCGTAGAAGCACAGGCACTTGGCGGTGTCTTCACGAACGTAGGTGCGCAGGAAGGAAACCTCGGGCACCTCGGCGTACTTGGGGGCGTTGGCCTTCTTACGGGTCAGGTACTGTTCCATGGTGATCTCTGCGGGGATGTCCCACTCGACCAGGTAGTCGGCGTCCTTCTTGAGCTTCTTGATGTCATCGAGCTCTGCGCCGACGAGGCGGACGGCATCGGGGCCTTCGATGGAGGCGCGCTCACCGATAGCTGCGGCGAGGTCGGGGCCGAATGCGGTGTTCTCGGCTTCGATGATGACGAAGACGATCTTGTGGTCTGCGGAGACCTGGGTTTCGATGAGCTCCGCGCCGTTGGTCAGGGAGGAGTTGACGGTCTCGATGAGGGCGGTTGCCTCTTCCTTGGACGGGTTAGCGGGGGTCAGTTCTACCAGGTACAGTGCCATGATGTTCTCCTTGGGAGGTTGCGTTGGGGTGGCCGGCCGCGTATTTTCCGGCCGTTCTGGAATCACCTTAGACCTGTAGTTGAGGGCTGTCTAATAGATGTCCGTTCGTGGCGTAATGAGTCCTTTTTGACCCTGTGTTTCGTCATGCGCGTTCACGCGGAGACATAAATCGTCACAGTTCCGCGCGCGGGAACCCGCCTGCGGCCGCAGAATTTTCGCGCGGGTTATCGAACCCGATGGTGCATCTATCCGCGTCGTCCTGCTCGTGCCGCAAAGTCATCGAGGGCGCGGTTGAGAGCGGGGACAGTCCACACTTTTTGCCCCTGAATTTTGACGCGTTCTTCACGCAGAATATGCAGCTCCACCATGCGGTTGAGAAGGCGATACACACTAGCTCGGGACCCCTGCGTGTGCTCCTCCATCATGTGCGCAGTGAAGGCGGGCTCAGTGCAGCACAGGTCAGTGAGGGAACGCAGGAGAGGGGTTTTACGCTGGGCAATGGACAGTACCTTATCGCGCAGGGTTTCAATGTCTTGCGCCAGGATTTCTGCGTTGGTGATTGCCTTTTGCGCGGCGCCGATGAAGAGCTCGATGATGGGCTCAGCATCGCCTGCACGGTAGTCGGTGAGCGCCTGAATGTACCCGTCGGTATCGTGCAACAGCCCGGAGGAGACGGGCAGAATCACGTGGCGAGTGACGCCGCGGGCGAGCAGGAGCGCGGAGATGAGGGCTCGCCCGGTTCGACCGTTGCCGTCAGTGAAGGGGTGGATGGTCTCAAATTGGGCGTGCGCAATAGCCGCCTGTGCGAGGGGGTCAATATCGCGGCGGTTCATGAAGGCTACAAGGTCTTTGAGGGCGGCAGGAACCCGCTCGTAATGCGGTGCCACATAGTCGGCGGTCACGGGTGAATCACCCTTAATCCACACCCACTGGGTGCGGAGTACACCGGAGTCCTGTTGCAGACCGCGGGTCAGTTCGCGGTGCATCGCCAGGATGTTGTCGACGCTAATGTTCTCTGCGGTATTCAGGGCTGCACGCATGGCGTGAACATTGCGCGCCACCAGCTCGGCGTTAACGCCGACCTTCGACCCGCTTGCACCCAGGACAGCTAGTGAGAGCCTGCGTGCGCTAACGGTGAGGTTTTCAATCTGTGAGCTGGAGGCGGATTCGCCGCGCAGAAGAACTGCCGAGAAGGGGATTCCGCCGATGTGGTGGAGCCGCTCATCGAAGCGGGTCATTGCGGTGGCGTTCTCTTGGAGGCGCGCTCGCAGTGCGGGGCTGAGTTCGACGTTGCGTTCGGCAATGGAGGCGGGTACGGCGCTGGAGAAGGTGCCGGAGTTGCGACGCGTTGCGCGTCGGGAGGCGAGGGCGTCGCGGTGAACCCAGGGGGTTTGCGGCTCCCATGTGAGGGCGGGCCAGGTGATGGCTGTGGGCATGGTTCCTCCTCCCTCCTCCTCTTCATCGGTGTCGTCTTGCTGGTCGTATGGGGGGTCTTAATAAGACAATACACTTCGATTTTCTTATTAAGGCGCTTAATAAGAAAATCCGTGCGGATTGTCTCATTGAGGAAAACGCCCGGAACGCCCCTAAACCCGCACCTCCTGAAACTCCCCCAAACATCCCGGCACTCCGACTGCCGCGGGCATGCACCAGGGCATACACCGAGGCATATACCGGGGCATGCACCAGTGCATACAGCAGGGCCCCGAACCCTTGGTAATTCAAGGATTAGGGGCCCTAGCCTATATGCGTTCGCCTACACGCTCACGCCGCCCGAAAGCAGCGAGTCAGCGGTACAGGCAAATGCGGTTACTTCACGCCGCGCATGAGCTTCTGAACCGGCTTGTGCACCAGGAACAGCAGCACACCGGTCGCGATGGTGATAATGCCCATCCAGGTGAAGTAGGGAACCTCAGTCTCCATGCTGTAGAACGGAGCCAACCAACCGGAGAGCACGGTACCCATTGCCACGGAGGTGAAGTACAGCGCCATCATGTTCACGCGGTGCGCCTTCGGTGCGAGCTTGGTCGCCAGCGAAATACCCACCGGCGAAATAATCAGCTCAGCGATGGTGCAGACGAACAGAATCAGCACGATCCAGCCGACGTTCACGCTCTGAACGCCCGCCTGAGCGAGGAAGATCCAGAACGCCAGACCAATAATGATCAGCGCTGCGGAGAACTTCAGGGTGGTGACCGGCTGGCGGTCGCCCCACTTGGTCCACAGGGCGGAGAACATCATGCCGAAGATGATGATGAAGATCGGGTTGATGGAGTTGACCAGGTTCGGGCTCAGCTCCATGCCCAGGATGTTCCAGTTGAGGCGCTCATCCGAGTACACCGCCATGACGGTGAACTGCTGCTGGTACAGCGCCCAGAACACGGCGTTTGCAATCCACAGGGGGATAAACGCGGTGACGCGGGAACGCTCATCGGAGGTGACGTCCTTGGCGGTCAGCATCTGTGCGAACAGGGCGATAGCGCCGATGAAGATGAAGCCCATGACCCAGTTCTTGAGGTTGTCTGCGGTCATCAAACCGGTTGCCAGCAGGATACCGATAACGACCACGATACCGACCAGTGCCAGGGCGAAGTTGCGCTTCTGGGCGCTGGTGAAGGGGGTGCCCACGTGGTGCACGGAGGCGGGCAGGTTCTTGCGGGTCAGCGCGTACTGGGTCAGGCCGGCGGCCATACCGATGGCAGCCAGACCGAAGCCCAGGTGGAAGCCACCGGCAGTCCAGCCCCAACCGGTCAGGAGCGGGCCGAGGAGTGCACCGGTGTTCACGCCAATGTAGAAGATGGTGAAGCCCGCATCGCGGCGTGAGTCGTTGTCGCTGTAGAGCGAACCGACCAGCACGGATGCGTTACTCTTCAGGCCGCCGGAGCCGATAGCGACCAGCAGCAGACCAATCACCACGCCCGGCACACCGGGGATGAGGGAGAGGGAGATGTGACCCGCCATAATGCCGATGGCGGAGTAGAAGAGGGTGCGCTCGGGGCCGAGGATGCGGTCACCGAGGATACCGCCGAGGATTGCCATGAGGTACACGACTGCACCGTACGCGCCGATAACGCCGGTGGCGAGGTCCTTGTCGAGGCCCAGGCCGCCCTTGTCGGCGGTGTAGTACAGGTAGTAGATCATGATGCCCTGCATGCCGTAGAAGGAGAAGCGCTCCCACATTTCTACGGTGAACAGGTTCGCGAGCATACGCGGGTGGCCGAAGAAGGTCTTGGTATCCTTGGGTTCGGCACCTGTGATGGTGTGAGACATGGTGGTAATTCTTTTCTGTGCAAGCCCGGGGTTCTGTGTGACCCGGACAATATATTTACAAGTGTATACCCTTATCCATGTATATGTATACATGGTACACACCTATATTTCACAGAATAAACTCTTAGTCAGTGCATGAAAAACCATTTCGATTTTTTCGTATGCACTGCTTCTGAATCTCACAAACCCCCAAATACCGGGCTAGATGCGCCACGCACCCCCAACGCGATAGAGTGGAACCACAACTATGCCCACCCGGCACCTCGCCGTGCCGACCGGCGCATTTTTAACCATTTCAAAGGAGAACCCCATGTCTGTAGTACCCCAGGTTGACCCCCGCGACGTTCCCGCCGGTGCGACCATTATCGACGTTCGTGAAGACTACGAGTGGGAGGGTGGCCACGTGACCGGCGCAAAGCACATCACCCTCAGCACCCTCGCCGACCGCCTGGCCGAGCTGCCCGCACCCGGCGAGGACTTCTACGTCATCTGCCACGGCGGTGGCCGTTCGAACCGCGCGGCAACCTTCCTGCGCGGATGCGGCTATGCGGCCCACAACATTGCTGGCGGCACCAGCGCATGGTTCGCCGCCGGTCTGCCGATGACCAGCGAGAACGGCGAAGCTCCCGCGGTCGTTCACTAAACCACCGGTTCGCCTGCACGCCATACAATGGAGTCCGTGACTGAAACTTCCGCGGACCGTATGTTTTCTACCTCGAACGCTCCCGCTTCTGCGCCCGATTCCCACGCCCTGCCGAGTATTCTGCAGAGCATCCCGTGGGATGCGCAGACGCGGGAGCTTGTCGTGCGCCCGCTGCCTTTCGCGGTGAACTGCGAGGAGGCGTATCCGCTGCTGACCGGTGGTGCTGAGTATTCCTTCTGGCTGGATTCGGCGCGCGAGGAGTCGCCCATGTCGGTCGCCTCGTATGTGGGTGTGGTTCCGGCGCAGCTGTCGCCCCTGCGCGTGGATTCGGCGCGTGCGGCGGCTGAATCTGGCGGGGAAGACCCCTTCGCCCAGCTGGAGGCGGCGCTCGCCCGCGCACCGCGCGTGCACCCGGATACCGCGGCGGCAACCGGTCTGCCCGCGGGTTTGCGCGGCGGTTACGTGGGCTATTTCGGCTACGAGGCGCGTGCCGCCATGGGCCTGGAGCACGGCCACCCGGTGCCGGGCTATCTGCCGGCGCATGAGGCGCCGACCCCGGATTCTCTGTGGTTGCCGGCGGTCCGCTATCTGGTGCATGAGCATGCCCGCCCGGGGGCTGCGGCGCGTAGCTGGCTGGTGGGCGATGAGTCGTGGTGCGAGGCGGCGGAGCGGCTGCTGAGTGCGGCGGGGGAGCGTGCCTCGGAAATTGCCTCCGACAGCACCCCCGTAAATACCCCTGAGCTCACTGAGCCCCTGCTCTTCCCGGCACCCGCCGCGGAAGCCTACATGGACTCCGTGCGCGCTAGTCAGCACGAAATATACGAGGGCAATAGCTACGAGGTGTGCCTGACCGCGCAGACGGTTGCTCGCATCCAGAATCCGAGCCCGGAGCTTTTCTTTGAACTGTACCGCCGCCAGCGCGCCCACAACGCCGCACCCTATGCGGCGTATTTGCGGTGCGGTGATTTTTCGGTGCTTTCTTCTTCGCCGGAGCGTTTTTTGAGTGTGGATACGCACCGCAACGCGCAAACCAAGCCTATTAAGGGCACGGTGCCGCGCGGCGCCACCCCGGAGGAAGACGCCGCAGCAGCGGCATGGTTGCGTACCGATGAGAAGACCCGCGCCGAGAACCTCATGATCGTGGATCTGCTGCGTAATGACCTGTCTACGGTGTCTGACCCGGCGTCCGTGCGCGTGCCCGTGCTCATGGGTGTGGAGAGCTACTCGACCGTGCATCAGCTGGTGTCTACGGTCAGTTCGCGTTTGAGTGAGGGAATTTCCGCGGTGGCTGCCGCGCGGGCGTGCTTCCCGGGTGGTTCGATGACGGGTGCCCCGAAGCCTTCGACCATGCAGATTATTGAGGGTCTGGAGGGTCGCGCTCGCGGCGTGTATTCGGGTGTCCTGGGGTTTGTGTCGACGGATGGTTCAGCGAACCTGTCGATTGTGATTCGCACGCTTGTGGCGCACGATGAGGGCACGGTGACTCTTGCCGCCGGTGGCGCTATCGTGGCTGATTCCGACCCGACCGCCGAGTATGAGGAGATGCTGACGAAGCTGCGTGCCGCGTTGCCGCCGTCGGTGGGTCGCGTGGTGGAATAGCCTAGCGCTGGAATAGCACAGGGAATAGCCTGCGCCGCCTGCACGTGAGCCGCTACACTTGAACTATGACTAAGCTTTCTGAAAACCTCCCCATTGAAGAAGCCCGTGAACGCCTGCGCCAGCTGATTTCTGAGCTGGCTGTGGTGCGCGGGCACGTGGTCCTCGCCTCCGGCAAGGAAGCCGACTACTACGTTGACCTGCGCCGCATCACCCTGCACCACGAGGCTTCCCGCCTGGTGGGTCAGGTCATGCTGGACCTGCTGGATAAGAACGGCATCGAGTTTGAGGCTGCTGGCGGCCTGACCATGGGTGCTGACCCGGTGGGTACCGCGATTATGCGTGCCGCTGGCGATCAGGACCGTGCGATTGACGCGTTTGTGGTGCGTAAGGCTCAGAAGTCTTACGGCATGGGCCGTCAGGTGGAGGGCCCGAGCGTTGAGGGTCGCCGCGTGGTTGCTGTTGAGGACACTTCCACGACCGGTGGTTCTGCGCTGACTGCTGTTGAGGCGCTGCGTAAGGCTGGTGCTGAGGTTGTGGCGGTTGCTGTGATTGTTGACCGTGCGACCGGCGCTAAGGAGCATGTGGAAGAGGTTGCGGGCGTCCCGTGCCTGTACGCGTACTCGAAGGATGAGCTGGGCCTGGACTAGTCTCTACTGGCTTGGACTAGGACCTCGTGATTTTTTAAGACGTTCCCGTTGCGGCGGGTAAACCCGTGCCGCTGGCTACTGTGTGTGGCTGGTGGTGCGGGTTTTTGTCTGTAAGATGGCTCTGTGGGCGCCGGAGTGGCGCTGGTTGTTGGCGTGAAGGTGGTTGTGATGGTTGAGAATCGTGAGGCGGCTGAGGCTGTGCCTGCGGAGGCGGCTGTAGCTGAGGCTGTTGAGGGTACTGAGCAGGGTACTGCCCGTTTTGAGGTGGGTGTGGGCCCGTGGGAGGGTCCGTGGCCTGAAGGTGACCATTGGGATGAGGAGCTGCTGCGTGAGGGCGACCGCCGTAACGTGGTGGATAAGTACCGTTACTGGTCGATGGACGCGATTATTGCTGACCTGGATACGCGCCGCCATGATTTTCATGTGGCGATTGAGAATTGGCAGCATGATTTGAATATTGGCACGGTGGTGCGTACTGCGAATGCGATGTTGGCGAAGGAGGTCCATATTATTGGGCGTCGCCGCTGGAATCGTCGTGGTGCGATGGTGACGGATCGTTATCAGCATGTGCGTCATCATCCGACGATTGAGGATTTTGTGGCGTGGGCGCAGGGTGAGGGTCTGGAGATTATTGGTATTGATATTTTTCCGGATTCGGTGCCCCTGGAGACCTATGACCTGCCGAAGAAGTGTGTGCTGGTTTTTGGTCAGGAGGGCCCGGGCCTGTCGGAGGAGTTGCATGCGGCGGCTAGGGATACTCTGTCGATTGAGCAGTTTGGGTCGACGCGTTCGATGAATGCGGCGACGGCTGCGGGTATTGCGATGCATGCGTGGGTTCGCCGCCATGTGTTTGGTCAGATTCCGTCGTAGTTTGGCGGCTGTTTATGAGGTGTTTAAAGGTTCCGATGCGTTGCGTGCGCGTCGGAACCTTTCTGTTGGGGGTTGGGGTGGCTTAAACCACGCATGGAATTACCTAGGCGTGTTAGTGTTAATGCAAATCACAGGAGATATGAGAATCGCACTCTCAATTTCAGTTTGGGGTATGCGATGGATTTCCTGGCTTCGGCTCGCCAATGGTTGCGGGCTGTGGATATGAATGACCGCGGCGTCATTCTCCTGAAAGGAGTCGGTAACAATGAAGAAATCTTCTGCTCTGTTCGCCTGCTTTGCTTTAGCTTTAAGTTCCTGTGCCGCTGCGCCTAAAGATACTAGCCTCAAAGCCCAGCTGGATTTTGAAAATAACTATATTACTCTTCCGCTCGACGAATACGACATGAGTGACCAGGCCCAAGATATAACATATAGGGCGTATTTGTTGATTCTTAAAGAGTGCTACGCGAAAAAGGGATACGATTTTGAAATTCTAGAAAACGGCTTGGTTTCTGGCAACGCCTCCCAGTACGGCTCCTGGAATGTGAAGCATGCGGCGAATCATTTTACGTCCAGCAAAGTCAGAGAAGAGCAGGAAAGGATTTATGAGAGCATCCCTGAAGACGTCAGGGCCAGCTGCCGCGAAGAGCATCGGGAAGAACTGGATATGCTCTATTTTGATGAGGCTGATGAGAAAAAGTACCGCCCCGTCGGTCGTATCCGTGGCGAAGCGTACCAACGCGCGCAGAGTGACCCTGAATGGAAGAAAGCCCGCTCAGATTGGTGGGACTGCCAGCGTCAGGAAGGGTTGACTCCTCGCACCGGGGACGGTGAATGGTCGAGCAAAGAAACGGCCAATCTGAATGCTGATGATCCCAAAGTGTTGGAGGAGGTTATCCGCCTGGCAACCATTGAAGCTCAATGTAGCGAGAAGGTGAGGTTGGCTCAGCGTTTGGGTGATCTTGAGGCGTCCTATCAGGGTCCTTTGATTGAGAAGAATCAGGCGTTGCTGAATGATTTGAAGGCCTATCGTGACGCGAAGATAGCCAAGGCGCGTGAAATTATCGCCACCCGCCAGTA
>NZ_KV830863.1:0-1252 GCF_001836905.1 Rothia sp. HMSC062F03
GGTTAGGCCACCGGCTTTGGGTGTTACCAACTTTCGTGACTTGACGGGCGGTGTGTACAAGGCCCGGGAACGTATTCACCGCAGCGTTGCTGATCTGCGATTACTAGCGACTCCGACTTCATGGGGTCGAGTTGCAGACCCCAATCCGAACTGAGACCGGCTTTTAGGGATTAGCTCCACCTCACAGTATCGCAACCCTCTGTACCGGCCATTGTAGCATGCGTGAAGCCCAAGACATAAGGGGCATGATGATTTGACGTCATCCCCACCTTCCTCCGAGTTGACCCCGGCAGTCTCCTATGAGTCCCCACCATAACGTGCTGGCAACATAGAACGAGGGTTGCGCTCGTTGCGGGACTTAACCCAACATCTCACGACACGAGCTGACGACAACCATGCACCACCTGTATACCAGCCCCGAAGGGAAACACCATCTCTGATGCGGTCCAGTATATGTCAAGCCTTGGTAAGGTTCTTCGCGTTGCATCGAATTAATCCGCATGCTCCGCCGCTTGTGCGGGCCCCCGTCAATTTCTTTGAGTTTTAGCCTTGCGGCCGTACTCCCCAGGCGGGGCACTTAATGCGTTAGCTACGGCGCGGAAAACGTGGAATGTCCCCCACACCTAGTGCCCAACGTTTACGGCATGGACTACCAGGGTATCTAATCCTGTTCGCTCCCCATGCTTTCGCTTCTCAGCGTCAGTTACAGCCCAGAGACCTGCCTTCGCCATCGGTGTTCCTCCTGATATCTGCGCATTCCACCGCTACACCAGGAATTCCAGTCTCCCCTACTGCACTCTAGTCTGCCCGTACCCACTGCAATACACGGGGTTAAGCCCCGGCCTTTCACAGCAGACGCGACAAACCGCCTACAAGCTCTTTACGCCCAATAATTCCGGACAACGCTCGCGCCCTACGTATTACCGCGGCTGCTGGCACGTAGTTAGCCGGCGCTTTCTCTGCAGGTACCGTCAATTTCTCTTCTTCCCTGCTAACAGAGGTTTACAACCCGAAGGCCGTCATCCCTCACGCGGCGTCGCTGCATCAGGCTTGCGCCCATTGTGCAATATTCCCCACTGCTGCCTCCCGTAGGAGTCTGGGCCGTGTCTCAGTCCCAGTGTGGCCGGTCACCCTCTCAGGCCGGCTACCCGTCGTCGCCTTGGTGAGCCGTTACCTCACCAACAAGCTGATAGGCCGTGAGCCCATCTATAACCACTACATAACGCTTTCCACCAACACTCCATGCGGAGAT
>NZ_KV830864.1:0-15402 GCF_001836905.1 Rothia sp. HMSC062F03
GTCGCCCAGTCTTCACCCGAGCCTTGCACCGAGTTAACTTTTTAGCCACCTAACCCATAGACCATCAAAGTGCTCGACATTTCCACTTGTCAGAGCTTTCAAGCACATAGAGTATCCTTGGGAAAGGTACGCCACCTGCCGGTGGCGCGCTTCCGGATATTCACCAACCACATACGAAATGAGGACTTTCATGTCTGAAAACACCCCGCAGCCGGCTACACCGCAGCAGCCGCAATTCACCCAGCAGGCACCCACCGTACAGCCTGCATACGGCGCACCCGTCGAGGCACCGAAAAAGAAGTGGGCGGCAGTAACCGCACTAGTCCTGGGCATTATCTCCGCACTGACCGGCATCTTTGTCATTGGTTCGTTCCTGACCATCCCGACCATTATTTTCGCTGTGATCGCTCTGGTCATGGTTAAGAATGGCACCGGCAAGGGTAAGGGCATGGCGATTGCCGCTCTCGTGCTGGTTCTGGTGGCGTATATTGCGACCTTTGCTTTCTTCCAGATTCGTGCGGCGAACCTTGAGAAGTCTAACCGAGAGGCCCGTGAGGTTATCCAGAAGTGTGAGAACCACGAGCCCGGCTACTACATCATTGAGAAGGATGGTAAGCGTTACTGCAATGCTGGCGGCTGGGTCTACGAGATGGATAAGTAAACCGGTTTATTTGGTTCCATGATTAGCCGTCGCTGATGGAGGGGGCGTTCGTTCACGCGGTAGCCGCCGTGCCTGCGAGCGCCCCTCAACCATATCTTCTGGAGGCGCCGCCTCCACCCTGCGCGATGGCTGCGCGGCCTCTATTCACCAACCACACTAGGACAGTGAATGTTCAGAAAATTTCTTGCCGAAACCGTCACCAACGGCTCCATAGGACTCAACCGCCCCAAAGGCTATATTCCTCTGGGACAGCGGCAGAAAAAGCCGCTGCTGGCTGTTGTTTGCCTGGATTTTTTCACGCTTTTTGTGTGTTTTTTGGTGCCCCTCTGGATTTCAGAAACGCTTGAAGATTTCATATTTTTCCTCATCTTTGGAAGTATCGTAGGGTCCTGTTTTTGGCTTATGTCCATCCATGTTCACTCTTTCTACATCCAGCAGAATGAAACCACTGTTAAATGGCGGAACTGGCGATTCAAAACCCGCGAGTTCGACTACAGCAGCATCACCAAAATACACATGCAGGTCAACGGCAAAGGCGGACACCTGCTCATCAGCAGTAGCCAGATGGGACGCTACCGCCTGGGTTTCAGCCCCGTCTTCTTTGACGCCACCTACATCTACCATATGATTCTCTTCCGTGAACGCTACGGTGTTTGGCCGCCTAAGTACATCCCCGAACTCTTTGTAGAGTTCGGTGATTACGAGGACATGGACGCCCTCATCAAGGGTCTCTGTTACGCCCGCACGTACGAGATTGGCTCCCCCGAGGCCGGAGAGTACCGACAAATCCCGGAACACCTGCAGCGCATCCTCGACCGCGCTGTGGCAGAGTCCAAATAGTTGAAAGGGAAATAGCATGAACGCTATCTCTGAAACCTTTAGAATCCTATGGCTAATCTTCCTGTGGTTCTGCTTTAGCTTCATAGCTCTTGCATCTCTAGTGATGGCCGTTATTGGGGTATGGCCTTGGGGTGCGCTGTTCTTCGTTTTAAGCCCTCTGAATCTTGCTTACATAGATATGATTAACGCTGAAAATATTGGCTATAAAGCGACCGGAGGCCTCTTCCACCGCTTCTTTATTTTCGTTTACTCCATCAACGCGGTGGGCTTGATTGTACTGACGGTTCTGACGGCTTTCGGTGTACTCCAGGGGGACCCGGCTCCGTGGACCCCAGAGACGAACTTCGCCCCCTGGTACATGGTTGGCGGGCTAATCATCGTCGCCTTCCTCATCTACCGCATCGAGCCTAATGATGAGATTCCTGACCTGCAGCGCATGGAGCAGATGAATAGGTACTCAACCCGCGTGGGCGTTATATCAGCGGCTATTTTCACGGTTCTGTGCCTCGTGGTTCCTCTGACCAGTTTCATGACTGCAGGCTATGATCCGGCGGCTCTGGCGGTTGCGCTTTTCCTGGCCCCGGGGTTCCTGCGTGTTGTGCGTGAGGGCCTCTTCTACCTGCAGGGCACCCGCTTTGAGGAGGGGTCTGAGGGGTACCGCACCTTGCGTGCCGTGTGTATTGGCGTGGCTGGCCTGGCTGGGTGTATTGCGCTTGGGTACTTGGGATATTCGCTGGTTCGTCTGGAGTTGCTGCCTGCGCTGTTCTTCGCGGCGTCGGTGGCGATGAACGCGTGGTCGGTGAAGAGGTACGTCACTGTGGGTATTTCTATTCCCGAAGAGGAAGAAGCGGATTCCTCTTCTCATGCTAGCGTTCAGGAGGCGGAGTAGAACATGCTAGATACCTTCTTTAGTATTTTCTGGGGAATTATCTTAGTGCTCTCCATCATCTCTGTTCCCTACATTATTATTAGGTATGAGATTAATCGACGCCAAGATAAGAAAAAAGAAGCGCAGGGAATTTACATTAGGCGAGTAAATCGCTTTGAAGTATGGACTTGCATCATTAATCCGTTCATTCCTTTTTTGCTATATATGGCCAATAGTCATAGTGGAAATATGGGTATCTGGTTTAATATCGCCGGAATTGCTTTAGCGTCATTCTTTTTCTTGTGTTCTCGCTATATTCTTGTTGCATATGTGAAGCTCTCCCCTGAAGGTATCGAGCAGCGTGTCTGGTCAGCCAACCCAACCCGCTACCCTATTAACGCGATAGACAGCATCGTGTATTACGAAACATTGAATGTTGAAGATCAAGATATGGTGGGCTTCTATACCCGCTCAGGTAAACAGATTGCTGCCTTCGGTCCGACTACCCACAATAACTATCGGATCTTGGCAATTGTCAGGTTCCGCATTGAGAACGAGCGTTGGCCTGGCATGAATAATTCGGGTGATGTGGCGAAGGTGAATGAGTTGGACGATAGGGGTATGACCATTCTTTATTTCAGGGGTCGTGAGAAGGTTACTGGCCTCGCCGACGTCTACATGTAGCCCGCTCGATAAGCGCCGACTACCCCCTACATCCAAAGAGCCACAACCGGCACGAACACCACCAACACCGCGAAAGGGGAGCACGCATCATGCACACCTTTTTCCTTCTGCTCTGGGGCACCTGCACCCTCGCATCAATCATCGGCGCCATCACTATCATTGTTCTGCATGATAGGCACCTGCGCCAGGACATGAAGCTGCGCGACGAAGGCATCTACATTACGCGCGTGCCCCGCCGTGAAGCACTCATAGGCCTTCTCACACCCATATTCCCGGCAGGTTTCTTCGCTCTCTACCTCTACACGCAGGTTGAGCTCGGTATCCTCTTCAACCTGCTGGCGTTCATCATGCTGCTCTTCTTCCCCTACCACTTTCTGCACGTTCACCTGGTGTACACGAAAATCACGCCAGACGATGTGGAGCAGAAGCTCTCACCGTTCGCCGCCGTGACCTCCTACCCGATTAGGGCTATCGACCAGGTTTTCTACTTCCAGGGTGAGGCGGAGGAAGAATTGGAATGGACTGGGGTAGGATCTGACAAGGCCACCTTCTACACCAAGAAAGGCAAGGAAATCGCTAAGCTTGACCCCGTTGGCAAGAACCACCGGCTGCTGGCCATCGTACGGTTTAGGCTTGAGTTCGACCGCTGGCCCGATATGCGGGACCCGCAGGATCTGGCGTGGGTTGATACGTGGGATAACCTCGAGTGGACGCAGCCCCTGTTCAGGAAGCTATACAGAAGGCGCAACAAAATCACCGGCCTAGCGGACATCAAGATGTAGCACCGCACGACAACAGCCCCCATGCATAGAGAAAGTTCCTGGGTTGGGAAATAACCTCGGCCGCAGAGTATTTCTACGTCGAACAGCACTCGGCAAACACACGAGATTAAAACAAAATAAAAAATACTTTTGACTATCACCTCAAGGTTGAATGGAATCCCCTAATGAGGCGCCGACTAGGACGAAATATTATCCGCCCTCTCAGATTAGGCTGATAGAGTGGTACTGGGCCCGGCCCTCCGTCTACCTCTGCAGGCATCGTTTGGTTGCGTTTCAGGTGCGCCACTATCGGTTGCTTGCATGACACATAACTTAAACGAAAAGATCATCATGACCAACCACACCACCGCGCGTCAGCGCTTATTCCGCTTTCCTTTGATTTTGGGTGTCACTACGGCACTTATTTTCTCGTCTTGCTCCACGGGCACGAACAACAATAGCGCCCCTTCCGATAAGGGCACTGTCACTTCCCAGAGCCCCCACCAGGTGGAGAACGCTACTAATGTTCTGCAGAACGTGAATGTTCAGATGGGCCGTGACGGTGAGGTCTCGTCGATTGAGTCGACCAACATTTACGTTAACGACAAGGACCGCACGAGCTCCTCGAGCAATGTGCAGTTCAAGCCGAAGGACGTCGTTAATGACCTTCCCGTGCGTGTGAGCCTGCAGTATTCTAGCGAGCGCGGTAGCGGCACTAACCTGAATGATTTGAATGGTTACAGTGGCGAAATCACCATTAAGGTTACGGTCGAAAACCTGACGGTGAAGACTGAGGACGTCACCTATGATGCATCCGGTACCAGCCGTACTAGCCCCGCACCGGTTGGTACTCCGTTCTCCATCGCTGCTTCTACTGTTCTTTCGGGTTCTCCGACCCAGGTTATTACGACCCCTGATGCCACTGATTCGTCGACGAATGGCGTGGTAAGCACCAATGATGAAGGTAAGGCTGTTGTTCAGTGGGGCGCTATTTCGGCGCCTCCGGTGACCGGTAGTTCCTCTTCTTTTGTGTTGAAGGTTAAGGCGAAGGATTTTAGCGCACCCACCTTCAATATTTCGGTGCAGCCTGGTTTTGCGTCCGATTTGTCTGGCGCGGGAATCATTACTAATGGCTTCACCTCTCAGGATGCCTCTCAGGTGGCGCTTCTGCAGCGCACCATCGATACCGTCAACGAGGTTAACTCAACGTTGAATAGCGCCAGTTCACAGGTTGCTCAGGTGCGTCAGAGCCTGGATGATACGTCTGCAACTTTGGGTAAGGACGCTGCCGAGCACCTGAAGACTCAGAATGAATCATTGACGAAGACCATGCAGGGTCTGCAGGCGAATATTGAGAACCTGCAGAAGGACCTTTCTGAGGCTTCGCGTACCAATAATTCTCAGCTAATTTCCCAGCTGGAACGTACCGTCGCGGCTCTTCACACCATGCTGGGTGATACGACAGCGCGCCCCAATGTGTCTGTTTCGCATAGTAATGGTCGTTGTGTTGTGCATCGTGAGGAGGATGCAAGTAGCCGTAGTGTATACGGTAACTTGGTCCAGCTCTCTGCGGTCCTGAACGCGTATGCGGAGGCAAGCTCAGACTGCCAGCAGGATCTTACGGCTTCGATTCGTGAGATTGTGGGCCCGGAGCACCCGACCGCTGAGACTTGCTCTTCTAACGGCTCGGTAACCTGTGCCCTATTTGGTGCGTCGGTGACGGTGCAGAGCTCTTTGATTGCGCTGGTTGCTACCGGCGAAAAGATTGTGGATCATCTGCAGCCGGAGTATTTGAAGGGTGCGAACACCAACTATTCGGCGTTGAAGCGTCAGATGGATGAGATTGTTCAGCAGATGGAGAAGGACCCGTCCTCTCTTGACGCTGATGCTGTGCGCGCTTTGCGAGAGAAGGTCAGCGCGGCTCGTCAGGGTGTGAACCAGTTGAAGGAAACGTCGAGTCGTCTGATTGAGAGCATCAAGAACGTTCATTCTCGTGCGGCTTCCGCTCGTGCAGATTTGGTGGAAGGTTCTGGTTCCATGAGCGCCCAGAACCAGGAACTGGCGGAGCAACTTTGCGCTCTGTCGACTGAGCGCGGCGGCTCTCTATCTGCTGAGCAGGTGGAGCATCTGCGTGGATACCTGACAGCTTCGTCTTGTAACGGTGAGGCTTCGCCGTCTGCGGCTCCTTCTTCTGAAGCACCTAGCCCCGCACCGTCTGAATCTGCTTCTGCGACCCCTTCCGCAGAGCCGTCGAAGAATGAGTCGCCTTCCACTGCCCCGTCCTCCGAGGCGCCTTCTGCCGAGCCTACCGCCACTGAAGGTAATACGCGTTCCATCACGGTGGAGAACGCGAACAGGCGTATCATCACCCCGAACCCCTCTGCTACACGTACTCCGATGGAGCAGCGTATCGCCACGGCCGTAGCAGCATGGGATGAGGTCCTTGCCGCAACCTCTATGGATGACCCCAAGGAGGGCCTGGCTCGCGACGCCAAGAATCTTAACGATGCTGTGAACGCGGTAGATGGTGCTCTCGGTGAGGTTGAGAAGACCCTGGATGATGCCGTAAACGCACAGAACCAGGACGCCGAGAAGAAGGAACTGTCTGACGAAGCGAAGGTTTCGTTGCGTGACCGTATCCGTTCGGCTTCGGATACCGTCAATGCTCTGGGTAAAAACCTGGAAGATATGACGAACACGCAGGCAGATCTCTCCAGCGCTATTAAGGAAGCGTTCAAGGATTCTGCCAGCGAAACTCGCGACACCCTAACGGGCATGATTAACGAAGAGATCCGTAAGGTTTCGAGTAACGGTTCGTCCGCCGCTTCGACTGCCCAGGAGGCATTCGCCGCATCGATTGCAGGTATTACTGATACCGCGAATACCGTGGTTCAGGTGGCTGGCGATTCTATCGAGGTTCAGCATAAGGATATGAATGAGCGTATTGAGGGTCTGCGTCAGTCCCTGGACTCGGTGACCGAGCGTTCTCTGGTTGCTCTGAGCACCCGCACTGAGAACGCTACCCGAGATTTGGCTGGTGCTTCTGCTCAGCTGAATAACGACCTGTCGAAGCTCATGCTTGATTTGGGCGATAGCAGCGCTGAGGGTGCTGGCCTCTTGGGCGCACTCAAGAGCAATAGTGCAAAGGCGGGTGCCGCTGACTACCAGCTTGCTTTGGCGATGCAGAATGCTCAGGGTTACACGAACCTCCGCTCCGAGGATATCGCTGCTCTGCAGAAGCGTCAGGCGCAGTTCAAGGCCTCGCTGCAACGTCTGCGTTCTCTGCCTACCTTCCATCTGTCGAATGCTGGCAGTGCAGAGGTGAAGACGGTGTACACCTTCCAGATTGGTGATTAGCCGTGGGGTTTTCCCCTCATCTGGGTTCTGATCCAGGTCCTCACCGCCGCGAGGGCAGGCGGCTCACTCAGCGCACCGTGGTGTGGTGTGTCAGTCTGTGTGTGCTGTTTAGCCTTGTAGTGGTGGGGATCTGGTATGGCGTGCGCGCTGTAACTCCTCAGCCTTTGCCGCTCGGTACGGGTACGAACCCTGCGTCTGCGGTGACGGTTCAGCAGGCTATTTCTCTTCCGGCCTCTGGTCGTGAGCCGGTTATTGGTGTTGTCGCTACTTTCGGTGATGATGCTGAGGGGTCTGCGTGGCGTCTGAACGCTCAGGGTGCTCGTGTTGCACAGTACCGCCTGGCTCTGGGTAATTCGTCTGTGAAGGTTCTTTATGCGAATGATAAGGGAACGGAGCAGGGTGCCCGTGAGGCGGTAGAGAAGCTCTCGTCTGAGGGCGCTTTGGGTATTGTGCTTGCTTCTCAAGGGGAACATCTTCGGGGTGCTACGGCTGCCGCCAAGGAACGCAATGTTGCGGTGATTGAAACGTATGACCGGGTAGATACTGGCGATGGGGTGTGGAGTTTTGCTCTGGACCCTGAGCAGGAGAAGCAGGCCTATACGGCTGCCATTCGTTCGCTTGCCGGTGTATCTAGCACGGGCTCTTCGCAGCAGCAGGATGGTGTGCACACCATCCTGCTGGATGCGGGTGAGGGTTCTGTGCCTGACCTTCCCTATACGAATCGCGTTCAGGTTTCTGCTGATGAAGACAGCATGAAGGACACTCTCAAGGAGCTGACGCGCCTTCTGGGTGATAAGTCTTCGGGCTCGTCTCCGATTCTTGTTTTAGCGGGCTCTGCCTCGACTCAGGCAAAGGTTCTTCGTTCTCTCCAGAGGGCTGGCATTACTTCTCCCGTGATTGCAGGTGAGGAAGCTTTGACGGAGCCTTTTACGCGGCTCCTTCTGGAGAACGGCGGTTCCCTGACCGACAATATTCGCGTCGTGGGGCGTATGCAGGCACGTGCTGCGGCGTTGAGTGCTGATGATGCCGGTCGTGCTTCTTCGGCGTTTGTGTCGACGGTGGAACGGATGAAGAACGATTCTTCGCTCAAGGATTTGTCGGGCGAACAGTCGTTCTCGAACTCGGCAGTGTGGGCGGATGCTCCCTCCCATAATGCTCTCTTAGCCTTTGCATATGCCACGAGCCGGGTTCGTGAATACACTCCCGATGCGGTTCGACGGGTTCTAGGAACTCTCCGGCTGGACGCTAAAGATTCCACAGTGGCGTATCCGTTGGATTTTTCGTCTTCCTACGCCGCTGGCGGTCAGGTGGGTCTTCTTTACCCGACCGCGGAAGCTTCGATGATTCAGGGCGGGTCTTCCTCAACGGATGCGGTGAACCCGCCCGTGTGGATGCTTCGCACGTTCACTTCAGAATCTCGCGACTAGCTTTTCCGCACAAAACCTAATCCGAGCAAAGCCTAATCCGTGCAGAGCCGGTCCATCACACCCCGGCTTTCGGGTATTACTTCTAGTCCGTCCACCAGCAGGGCTCACGATTTATCTATTTTGGAGAACACCTTATGCGCTTTTTCCTTGATCTTGAAGAGCATAACGGGAGCTATGAACTAGACTCCTGGCAGCCTGAGACGACCATCGCTGATCTCGTCCAGGCGACCGGTGGTCCCTCCCTGCCCGCCGACGAGCCGCTGTATTGCGATAACCGCCCGGTGACAGCCTCCTCCACCCTAGCGGAAGTTAAGCCGATGGAGGGTATGCGCATCTCTAGGGCACCGCTCTCCTACCCTTCCCTGGTGCAGGGCTGGAGCGTGTGCTTGGGCGGTGGTTCGACGGTTACCCTGCCGCACCCTATCCCCTCTTCGCGTCCTCTGGTGGCGGGTCGTTCCCCGTACGCCGACATTGTGCTGCCCACGGCGAGCGCGTCGTGGGAGCACCTGCACTTGCAGGTGGTTCATGATGAGTCGACGAGCACTCAGAAGGTGCGTATCACTGACCCGGGTTCTACGAACGGCAGTTTTGTGGACGGTCAGAAGATTCCCGAGGAAGGTCTGACTGTTTCTGAAAGCACCACGATCCACGTTGGCGATTGTGTTCTGACCCTGCGGCCTGCTCCTCAGGAGAAGGCCGCACCTCGCCCCGGTAGCGCCCCGAATGTGAGCGCATCGGGCACCGCGCCGTTTAACCGTCCGCCGCGTCAGGGTGCGTTGAGCGCCCCGGAGAAAGTGGAGGCGCCCACCCGCAAGAATATTTCTGACCCGCCAAAGTTCAATATTGCGATGGCGATAGGCCCGCTTATTATGGCGGCGGCAATGGTCGCCATTATGCAGGAGATTCGTTACGCCCTTTTCGCGATGCTCAGCCCCGTCCTGAGTATCGGCATGTGGGTGGAGCAGAAACGTCGTCACGCCAAGGACAAGGTGAAGGAGCGTGTGCGTTTTGAGCAGGAAATGGAAAAGTTTAAGGAACGTGTCGCTCTGAGCAACCGTGAGGAGGTTGAGCGTCTTCGTGACCTTGCCCCGGCACCGGATACCGTTCAGCTGCGGGCGCTTCTTCCCGCGATGACGCTGTGGCGTCGCCGGAGCACCAGCCCTGACCTGTTGACTTTCCACATAGGTACTGGGCATATTCATTGGACTCCTGAGCTGACGAAACCGAGCAACCCTGAGCCTGAGGTTCAGCATCTTCTTGACCACAATACCCTGTGGGATGCTCCGCTGATTGCTGACCTGCGTGAGGGTGGCGCTATCGGCATCGTGGGGCCGCGTGAGCAGTCTCTCGCCCTGGCGCGTAGCCTAGTACTGCAGGCGGCGACCCATACGGGTCCTGCAGATATGACGATTGCGGTCTGCGCTGATTCCGCGCGTTCGCAGGACTGGGTGTGGACGTCGTGGCTTCCGCATATCCGCATGGCGCAGAACCAGCAGATGCGTTGGTTTGCTTCTGGTAAGGAGCAGTCGGATCAGATGCTGCGCTCTCTTTACCATGACATTGAGGCTCTTCCGACCCGCGGCCTGTGCGTGGTCGTTGATTCGGATACCCTCACTGAGGGCCGCGAGTCGCCGGCACGCGACCTTTTGGCGTACGGCGATGAAGTGCGTCTGATGGCGAATAAGACTGCTGCTGCGGGCGCTCGCCGTGTTGCCGGTATTGTGTTGGCTTCTTCCGTTGACCGTCTTCCGGCGTCTTGTACTTCGGTCGTGGAGATCGGTGAGGAGGCTTCTATAACCTATTCGGAGCCTCGCCGCCGTTACACGGTCACTGACGGTGTGCTCGCCGGTGTGAGCGCTGAGGATGCTCTTCATGTGGCGCGTACTTTGGCGCATCATGAGGACCCTGAGCGTCTGCTGCTGGGTGGCGGTTTGCCTCAGCTGGTGAAGCTGCCTGAGCTGGTTGGTTTGCCGACCCCTCCGGGTGCTGAGGATATTGAGGCGTTTTGGTCGCAGGCTAATGGTTTCAGCACCGAGATTGGTGTGGGCGATTCTGGCGCGTTCACGCTGGACTTGGTGAAGGACGGTCCTCACGGTCTGGTGGGTGGTACCACCGGTTCGGGTAAGAGTGAGTTTTTGCGTTCGTTGGTGGCGGGTTTGGCTGCGCACCACGATCCGAGCCGTTTGAACTTTATTCTGGTTGACTTTAAGGGTGGTGCGGCGTTTAAGACGTGTGAGCGTCTGCCGCATACGATTGGTACTTTGAGCAACTTGGATGCTCAGTTGGCTCACCGCGCTATTGAGTCGTTGGAGGCGGAGATGGATCGTCGTCAGCGCCTGTTTGCGGCTGCTGGCGAGGGTGTGGATAACATTAAGGATTATTTGGCGACGAACCCTCCGGAGCCGATGCCTCGCCTGCTGCTGGTGATTGACGAGTTCGCGATGCTGGCGAAGGACTTCCCGGATGTCCTGTCGTCGCTGGTGAGTATTGGTGCGGTGGGTCGTACCCTGGGTGTTCACATGATTTTGGCGACTCAGCGTCCTGCTGGCGTGGTGAATGACGATATTCTGGCGAATACGAACTTGCGTGTGGCGTTGCGTGTGCAGAGCCGTGAGGATTCTTCGAACGTGATTGGTGTTCCGGATGCTTCGGAGATTTCGCGTTCGCAGATGGGTCGCGCCTATGTGAAGCTGGGCCAGAATGATATTTCACCGGTGCAGACTGCCCTGGTGACGGGTCAGAGCGGCACTGAGGTGGTGACTTCTCTGGAGGTTCGTGCGACCGATAGTATCGGTATTCCTCGTTCGGAGCGTGCACGTCCGAAGGTGTCGTCGAGTGATGCGAATGACCTGGATCTGCTGATTGATGCTGTT
This sequence comes from Rothia sp. HMSC062F03, assembly GCF_001836905.1. Taxonomy (NCBI): domain Bacteria; kingdom Bacillati; phylum Actinomycetota; class Actinomycetes; order Micrococcales; family Micrococcaceae; genus Rothia; species Rothia sp. HMSC062F03. The sequence goes on from NZ_KV830864.1 coordinate 11,472, forward strand.
GTGGCGGCTCATGCGGCTCGTGGCGCGGTTGCTCCTCGTAAGGTGTGGCCGGAACCGTTGGGTTCGTATGTTGATTTGGCTGATTTTGGTGTGCGCGGCTTCCCGGACCCGGATCTTCCCACTGTGGGTGGTGTCCAGGACGGTGTTCTGATGTGCACTTTGGGTGATGAGCCTGAGCTGCAGCGTCAGGTGCCTATGGGCTGGAATATTGAGATGAGCAACCTGCTGTTGGTGGGTGTTGCCGGTAGCGGTACGACCACGACGATTCAGTCTGTGGTGCTGGGTTTGGCGCAGCATTATTCGCCGGAGGACATCGATATTGTTCTGGTGGATATGGGCGCTGATGGTTTGTTGCCTCTGCACTCCCTGCCGCACGTTGTGTCTGCTGTGGGTACCGGTCAGGGCGCTAGGGAGCGTCAGGCTCGCTTCTTGCGTTTTGTGAAGTCGGAGCTTGATGCTCGCCGTGCTGACGCGTCACGCCGTAAGCCTCTTTTCATTGTTTTGGATGGTTTTGCGACGCTGCGCGATGAGTTCTCTGACGCTGTGAGCATGGATTTGCTGGCGAATTTCTACCGCGTGTATGCGGACGGCCCTGCTGTTGGTATTCACTGCGTGGTGTCGACGAGCCGCGCGAAGAATATCCCCTCGCAGATTCTTGATGCTTCGTTGCAGACGTGGTTCTTCCAGCTGAGCGATATTCACGATTATTCGTCGTACGGTATTCGCGGTACAAATGTGCCAGCGTCCATTCCCGGCCGTTGCGTTGATCCAAAGCATCTGCGTCAGATGCAGGTGGCTACTCCCGCTGTTGGTGTGGAGGAGGCCGTCTCTATGATTCGTGAGCGCTTCCCGCAGGCTCCCGCTAAGCGTGATGTGATTGGCCAGTTGCCGACATGGGTTTCGTGGGAGAGCATGCCTGCCGCTGAGTTTTCTCCGAGCCTGTGGCGTATCCCTGTGGGTATTGCTGAGGCCACGCTGGAGGCGTGTGCTTTCGAGCTGTACGAGGGTGAGCACGCCATGGTTGCGGGTAATCCGCGTTCGGGTAAGTCTTCTCTGCTGGTTGCGTTTGCTCGTCTGGTTTCTCGGGCGAGGGCTGCGGCGGAGCAGGCGGTATCTGCCGCGTTGGCGTCTGGTGACGCTACCGCGGCGGAGAACGCACGCATGGATGCCGCTGAGGTTCCGGAGGTTTGGGCTGTCTTCGATCAGCGTTCCGGTCTGGTGAATGTGCCGGAGGGCGTTTTTGACCGGGTGTTTGAGAGCAAGAATGCTTCTGCTCAGGTGCAGGCGGCTTTGCAGGATGCCGCGGGCCCGGTGCTGTTGCTGATTGATGATGGTGACCGCGTAGATGACCCGATGAACGTTTTTGATGCGATTGTGAAGGGTGACTTCCCGGACGTTCACATTATTGCTACGGGTAAGCCGACTGATTTGCGTCCTTTGTATAGCCATTGGACGAAGGCTATTCGTAAGTTCCGTACGGGTGCCGTGGTTCAGCCGAATGTTGATATGGATATGGACATGTTCGGCACTATTCCGAGGCGTGCCCCGGTTCAGCTGAGCGTTGGCCGTGGCTATGCGTTCTTGGCTGGATCGCCGGTTCTGGTGCAGCTGATGAGCCCGGAGGATTCTCAGCACCGTGGCGGGCTGTAGGGCTTGTCTGGCGTGTGGTGAGGTATCGTGTAACTTTACCGGCCGTTTTGCTGTAGGGGTCGCCCCGTCTGGGGAGTCTTCCTACTTGTTGTGAAGTTGATGTTAAGGAGTTAGCCCGTGACTGTACCTGCTGGTTCGCCGCAGTACTCCGGCTCGGAGCGTCGTGATGCTCATCCTGCCCAGCAGGCTGCTGGTCAGCCTGCTGGGGGCTTGGTTGCGGGCGCTCCCCTTGGCTCTTCGTATCGTTTGCTGCGCCGGGTGGGTTCTGGTGCGGTCGGTGAGGTGTGGGCCGCTACGATGAGCGGCTCGTGGGCTCTGTACGCGGCGAAGATTCTGCGCCCGGAGCTTGCAAAGAACCCTGTGGTTCTTGAGTCTTTTGTGCGTGAGCGTTCGGTGTTGTTGGCACTGTCGCATCCTCATATTGTGCCGTTGACGGACATGGTGGTTGAGGGCGGCGTGCTGGCTCTGGTGATGGAGTTTCAGCATGGCGGTTCACTACGTCAGAAGCTGGATTCTAAGGGTCCGTTGCCGGTTCGTTTGGCGTTGAGTCTGATGGTGCAGGTTCTGAATGCGGTGGAGTTTGCTCACCGTCAGGGCGTGATGCATCTGGATATTAAGCCGGAGAATGTTCTGCTGAGCGGTGTTTTGGGAGAGTCTCTGGATCAGCAGGTTCGTGTGGCTGATTTCGGTATTGCTTCTTTTACCGGCTCTGCGGGTTCGGGGTCTTCTCGTTCGTTTTCTGGCACTCCGGGGTATATGGCTCCGGAGCGTTCTGCACACGGTGTGGCTACTCCGGCGGTTGATGTTTATGCGTGCGCGGTGACTCTTCATGAGCTGTTGGTGGCGGCGCGTCCTCTTCCGGTGCGTGGTGGTGCGGTGCAGTTGTCGCCGCAGATTCCGGCTGAGGTGGCTGAGGTGCTTCACGGGATGTTGGCGGAGAACCCGGCTCAGCGTCCTGGCGCGGCTGAGGCTGCCGCTAAGTTGCGTCTTTTGGCTGAGGGTTTCGCTACTGATGTGGTGCTTCCCCGGTGGGTTGAGGTGTCTTCGGGCGCTGTGGGGTACACGCCTACGGTGGTTCATGGTGCTGAGCCTGCTATTTCTGCGGTGCCGGGGCAGAATGTCACGGAGCTGTACGGTGCGGGCATGCCGTCGCTGGGTCAGGCACAGAATGAGACGGTTATCCGGGCTCCTTTTGTGGTGGAGCAACCGGCATATGTGCCTGATGAGGTCGCTGAGGATGAGGAGCCTGCCCGTTCGCCCTTGCGCCGCCCGCTGGTGTGGGGCGCTATCCTGGGTTCTCTGATTCTTGTGGGTGTACTCGTCTTTGTGGGTTTGAACGGCGGTAAGGGTTCACCTAAGACGGCCGAGTCATGGTCTGCGTCGAGCCGTAGTTCGGCGTCTTTGCCGAGTGGTTTGGGTACCCGTATTGAGGGTACGTATAACCCGCGGGATAAGAGTGCCCGCCTGACTTTTGAGTTTTCCTCGCAGAAGTCGGCTCTTCGGGGCGATATTTTGCAGGTGCTTCCCGGTGTTGAGGGTGGTTCGTGTGCTTCGGTGACGTGGGATGCCGGTCAGGCGTCTTCTGGCGTGGCGAAGAATCAGTCGAGTGTGACTGCGGTGGACGTTCCGTGTTCGTGGAATCTGTCTGGGGTGAGTATCCCGGCTAATGGTGTGGTGCAGGTCCGGGCGAATGTGTCTGCTGAGTTTAAGGATTCGCGTGCTTTTGAGGAATGGCTGAACCGTATTGATTCTGAGACGTCGAAGGCTATTTCTGATCGGGAGGTTCGTTCGACGGCGTACCCGATTCAGCGTTTGCGTTCGATTGAGTTGCGGGTTCCTTCTCGTGTGGTGAATCAGAGCGTTTTGCCGGTGACTGTGGTTCCGGTGTGGCCGAGTGGTGCGGATGAGTTGAATCCGTTGATGGTTTTGCCGCGTACGGGTGAGTTTTCGACGCTGGTTCAGGCGATTTCTCCGGATGCTCAGTTGATTAGTTTTTCGGATGGCTGTTCGGGGCATGTGTTGGTGTCTGAGGATCAGCGGGTGGTGACGGCGCTGTCGGTGACTTCTAAGTGCCGCCTGAACGCGCAGATTGGTAATTTCACGAACCTGTCCAGCAGCGACTTCGCGATTATCACCCGCTAACGGTGGTGCTCAGATAAGCTACTGCTGGCACGCAGAAAGCCCCTGGGCTGAGAGGTCATCTCTCAGCCCAGGGGCTTTTGTATACGATTATTAATTAATTTTGAATTCTTTATTCTTTGATTTCTTCGAAGCGGGTTGT
>NZ_KV830865.1:0-438 GCF_001836905.1 Rothia sp. HMSC062F03
TAATAAAATATGTTCCTGGCAGAATTTGCACAAGGTGTTCGTGAAGGCCTCAAAGAGACATTAGGCACCATGAATCGGAGCCGCATGATAATGCTGGCAATTATTGTAGCGATTGCTCTCTTCGTTACCGTGTATCTTCCCTACTCTTTGCGTGATGATAGCGATAACGTTACCGCTACCTGCACCGTCACTAAGGCTTACACGAAGGACCGAGGGGGATCAGATGTTAGCGGCATGACCAATATTGCCCCCGTGGGTATTTTTGAGACGAAGGAGTGCGGCACGCTCCGCCTGTCTGTGGCTCCATCCGGGTGGAAGGTTCCCGACTATGTTCAGACGGCTCAGGTTGGGAAGAAGTATCTGTTTCATGTGGCGAATGACTCTATTCAAAAGGAACGGGATTTTGATACAACCCGCTTCGAAGAAATCAAAGAATAA
>NZ_KV830866.1:0-341 GCF_001836905.1 Rothia sp. HMSC062F03
GGAGGGAGCCGTCTAAGGTGGGATTGGCGATTGGGACTAAGTCGTAACAAGGTAGCCGTACCGGAAGGTGCGGCTGGATCACCTCCTTTCTAAGGAGCACATTTAGTTGGCCATGCTACCCGCGAGTGTCGGGTGGGTGGTTTTGCTCATGGGTGGAATGTTGGTTTTGGGTTGAGTGAAGCGCATTGTTGGGTTTTGGGGTAACACGTTGGTGTTGTTCCTGTTTTTGCCTGGCATGGTGATGATGCGAATGTTGTGTTTGTGTTGTTGTTGTGTTGTGGGTTGTTGTTTGAGAACTATATAGTGGACGCGAGCATCTTCTGGAATTTGCGTTGAATCAA
>NZ_KV830867.1:0-281 GCF_001836905.1 Rothia sp. HMSC062F03
TCAAGCTGCGACTGGTACTTGCGGATGAGCGGCATCTGATACTGTGCCTCCAGGTCGTAGAGCTGCTTGCTCATGCCGACCTGCTGGTTACATTCGGCCTGGATGGTGGCGATGCGAATCTCTTCTTCGGAGGCGGGCTCGTCGATACCGTCGTTCTTGCTCCACTGCTCAGCCAGCGGGGATTCCTCGGCTACCGCCCCTGCCTTAATGGGGGTGAGCCCCCGGTTTGAGACGCACTGCTTCCACTTCTCTTCGAGCTCGCGGTGCAGTTTGCTACCGTA
>NZ_KV830868.1:0-64222 GCF_001836905.1 Rothia sp. HMSC062F03
TTCGAGCTCGCGGTGCAGTTTGCTACCGTAAACGGCGTTGACCGCCTCGGTGGAGATACGACTGTATGTGGACTGCACGTCGTTCTCGGGCCTCTTACCTTCGGGCACCGCGGCCTCCAGGGTCTCGCGGGCCTTGGGGTAGCATTCGGTGCGAAGCTTGTCCTCGGGGCTCATGCTCTCCCCCGAGTTATAGGAGATGGGGGCGGCTGCGTTGTTGGGGTCTCGCTTCTGAAAACCGTACTTCTGGGCGTACTCGACATTCCAGGGACCGTACTTTCGCCCCATCTCGCCGCGGGGCGCACCCTCAGAGTAGGGAGCCTGGATGGTGTAGTTCTGCCCGTGTTCGGCAAAGCACTGCTTCATAGCAATCTGAAAGGCCGTGTATTCGTAGTGAGTGCGCTCGTAGTAGGTGTAATCGTCCAGGGGCATCTTCACGATGTCCTGCTCCGCGTCAAAGATGGCGTGGACGCTTTCGTCGCGTTCCAGCGGCGGGTTGAAGAGCGAGCAAGCACTCAGGGGCATGATGCCGACACAGAGCAGGGCACCCGTGGCGAGCAGGCGGCGGCTCGTGCCGGTACGAGGAGCGGCGGTGCGGCGGTTGAGAGATTTCATCGTTGAACACCTTTCATAGGAGTGAGTTGCTCACCACATTACACGTTCCGCTCCCTGTCGCGCTCGAATTTCGGGGGGGGTGTGCACCAAAAATTTTTATGAATTCTCTTCTCACCTACCTTGGATCCGTGTTCTCCCCGCAAATACAAAAAATCCCCCGAACTTCTCGCAAGAGAAATCCGGGGGATTTTCAATCAGCTACATGCTACTTGGTCGGCAGTTCAGCCAGTTCGGTAGCGTCGTGAGCCTCGGGGATGTGATCCACGTGCAGACGCTTACGGAAGACCCAGTAGGTCCAAGCCTGGTAGACGAACACGACCGGCAGACCAAGGCAGGTCACGAAGGTCATAACGCCCAGGGTGTACTCGGAGCTGGATGCGTTCGCAATGGTGAGCGAGTATGCCGGGTCCAGGGTGGAGGGCAGCACGTTCGGGTACATTGCGGTGAAGATTGCCAGTGCGCCCAGTGCGACGAACACGGACAGGCCGGCGAAAGCGCGACCCTCGCGGCCGCCCTTAGCGGAGACCCAAGCAATCAGAACGGCAACAACAGCCAGGATGGTGCACAGCCAGGAGATGCCGTTACCGCTGGTGAAGTCCAGGGTCAGAACCCATGCGACGATCGGCAGCAGCAGGACGGGAGCCCAGCGCACCAGGGTGTTGCGGGCACGGTCGCGGATATCGCCGTCGGTCTTCAGAGCGACGAAGGCAAGACCCTGAACCAGAGCGAAGCCCACGAAGCCCAGGCCGCCCAGCAGGACGGGCAGAGAAATCCAGGCGAAGGCACCGCCAACGCGGTCACCGTTCTCGTTGATGGGCAGACCCATGGAGGTCAGGCCCAGCAGCGCGCCCACGAGCAGAGCGATGAAGAAGGAGGAGACGGACAGAGCGATGTTCCAGTTACGGATCCACTTCTCGTCGTTCTTCTTACCGCGGTATTCAATTGCGACCACGCGCAGAATCAGGAAGACCAGCGCGAGGGTCAGGGGGATGTACAGAGCCGAGAAGAGGGCTGCGTACCAGATGGGGAATGCCGCGAAGATAGCAGCACCACCGGACACAATCCACACCTCGTTACCGTCCCAGACGGGGCCGATGATGTTCAGCAGCAGACGGCGTTCCTTCTCGTTCTTTGCGAACTTGGAACCCATCAGCATACCGACACCCAGGTCAAAACCGTCCAGGATCATGTACATGATGAGGAAGACGCCAATGGCAACAAACCAGAGGGTGGGCAGGCCAGGCTGACCGGCAAAGATATTGAAATCAAAGTTCATGGTGAATCAATCCTTACCCGCCTAGTAGGCGAACTCCAGCACGTCGCGCTTGGACTTGTCGTTGGACTCGTCCTCGTGGTGCGACTGAACCAGCTCGGGCATTGCAGCAACCACACCGGCCTTGACGTACTTGATGAGCAGGTAAACCTCAACCACCATCAGCACGCCGTAGAGCAGGCCCAGGGTGAGCAGGGAGAAGAGGATTTCTTCACCGGAAACACCCGGGGAGATAGCTGCTGCGGTGTACAGGCGGATTGCGGGATCGCCCTCAAGGTTGGGGACAACCACGAAGGGCTGACGGCCCATTTCGGTGAAGATCCAGCCCAGTGCAATTGCGAAGAAGGGAGCCAGGATGGACCAGACGGCAACGTTCTTGAGCAGCTTGGACTCGGGGACGGTGCCCACGCCCTTCTTACGGGTAACCCACAGTGCGTAGAGGTAGAAGGGAACGACGACTGCGCCCAGACCGATCATGCCGCGGAAGCCCCAGTAGGAGACCTCGAGGGAGGGCAGGTAATCAATCTTCTGACCTGCACGCTCACCGTAGAGCGGGTTATCGGGCAGGTTGGTGCCGTACTTAGCTTCGTACTCGGGAACCAGGGTCTGGATACCCTTCACCGGGGTGTTGAAGTTGTCGTGTGCCAGGAAGGACAGCACGCCGGGAACCTCGATGATGGTGTGAATCTTGTCGCAGCTCTGAGCGCCAAGCTCACCAACGGTCAGCACGGAGAAGGAGGTACCGTCGTGGCAGGCGGCCTCGGCGGCAGCCATCTTCATGGGCTGCTCGTGAATCATCATCTGTGCCTGCATGTGGCCGGATGCGCCAACACCAGCGAAGCCGATGAGGCCCACCACTGCGCCCAGGCGCAGGGACTTGAGCCAAACCTGGAAGTCCTTCTTGTCGCGTGCGCCCTTGTCGGACTCACCAACGACAACCTTGCCGTCAACGACCTTGTCAATGCCGTCCTTGCGGCGGCGCCACAGCTTGTACCAGGCGATACCGACCAGGAAGCCACCGGCAACCTGAATGGATGCGGTGATGACGTGCGGGAAGGTGACCCATGCGGTGGGGTTCATCAGCACGGCGCCGATGTCGGTCATACGGGGACGACCGTCAATCATTTCTGCGCCGACGGGGTGCTGCATCCAGGAGTTTGCCACCAGGATGAAGAAGGCGGAAATCCAGGAGCCAAGAACAGCCATGAACAGCGAGAAGGCGTGGACTGCGGGCTTGAGGCGATCCCAGCCGAAGATCCACAGGCCCAGGAAGGTCGACTCGACGAAGAACGCGAAGAGGCCTTCCATAGCCAGCGGGGCGCCGAAGACGTCGCCCACGAAGCGGGAGTATTCACTCCATGCCATACCGAACTGGAACTCCTGAACCAGACCGGTGGCCACACCCATGGCGAAGTTAATGAGGTACAGCTTGCCCCAGAACTTCGTCATTCGCTTGTATTCGTCCTTCTTGGTACGAACGTAGCAAATGTACAGGTAGGTCACTACAAGGCCCAGACCCAGGGTCAGCGGAACCATGAAGAAGTGGTAGACGGTGGTGATACCGAACTGCCACCTACCAAAATCAAGGGGATCCATTGATAGGTCCTTACTATGTGTGTACTGATATGCGCGTGCGCCAGAATCGGGCACTCCCCCGTCAGTGAAGGGAGTGCGAGAGTTACTGACACAGTGTCTCTCACCCATCTACGGTACAGGTTTTTCTTTGAAGGCTGTGAGGCACCTGTGTGCCGACTGGGCGTTAAATGTTTGACGTTTCGATAAAGGTTCATCGCACGTTATCAGCAAATACCGAGGTGAGACGGTTTAGAAACAGCCTGTCACCATCCGGAGTACGGAAGCCTTTTCCAACCCCTCCCTCAAACCTTGCAGTAAATTGCGATGTCTGCAAGATTTTGGTGACGGATTTATCGAAACTGACACAATAGTTATTCAGTGCCAATTCATTAAATTTGCATCAAAAATACTGATTTTTTGCGCCGTGGTGAAATCTATTGTGACAATAATCATAGAAAATTCCCACTTTATGACAAATCGTCAGCATGTTTTCCACGAGTCTCGCAAGAAAATACACACGCAAACACACACGGGAAGAACCGCTACATATCGATGTTCTCGGTATCCAGCTGATGCGCGCCGGCGATAATGAACTCCTTACGCGGAGCCACCTCGGAACCCATCAGCAGCGAGAAGGCGCGCTCGGCAGCCTCAGCATCCTCGATGCGGATGCGGCGCAGCATGCGGTGGCGCGGATCCATCGTGGTCTCGGCCAGCTGGTCGGCGTCCATCTCACCCAGACCCTTGTAACGCTGAATCGGTTCCTTGTAGGTCACGCCCTGCTCCCGCAGAGAATCCAGCAGCTCGTGCAGCTGCTTCTCGGAGTAGGTGTACACCATCTCGTTCGGCTTACCGCGGCGCACCACCTCCACGCGGTGCAGGGGCGGAACCGCGGCGTACACGCGACCGGCCTCAATCAGCGGGCGCATGTAACGGTAGAACAGGGTCAACAGCAGGGTGCGGATGTGCGCGCCGTCAACGTCCGCATCGGTCATCATGATGACCTTGCCGTAACGGGCAGACTCTAGGTCAAAGGTGCGGCCCGAACCGGCACCAATCACCTGAATCAGCGCCGCGCACTCGGCGTTCGCGAGCACATCGGTCACCGAGGCGCGCTGAGTGTTCAGGATCTTACCGCGAATCGGCAGCAGAGCCTGGTACGAGGAGGAACGAGCCAGACGCGCAGTACCCAGCGCCGAGTCACCCTCCACAATGAACAGCTCGGAATGTTCGACGTTCGTCGAACGGCAATCCACCAGCTTGGTGGGCATGGATGAAGACTCCAGCGCGGTCTTGCGGCGCTGCGTCTCCTTGTGAATACGCGCCGAGACGCGGGTCTTCATCTCAGAGACGACCTTCTCGCACAGAGCCGTAGCCTGCGCCTTCTCCGCGCGGGCGGTCGACTCCAGGCGGGCCTTCAGGGCATCGCCCACCACCTTGGAGACAATCTGGCGAACCGCCGGGGTGCCCAGAATCTCCTTGGTCTGACCCTCAAACTGCGGCTCGGCCAGACGAACGGTCAGCACGGCGGTCAGACCGGCCAGCACGTCGTCCTTCTCAATCTTGTCGTTACCCACCTTGTACTTGCGGGCGTTGTCGGCCAGATGCTTGCGCATCACGCGCAGCAGGCCCTGCTCAAAGCCCGCGGTGTGGGTACCGCCCTTGGGGGTGGCAATAATGTTCACGAAGCTGCGAATCGTGGTCTCGTAGCCGATGCCCCAGCGCAGGGCAACGTCCACCTCGCAATCACGTTCCACATCAGTCAGCTGCGAGCGGCCGTCCTCCCCCAGCACGGGCACGGTCTCGGTGAAGGTTCCGCTACCGCTGAAACGCCAGATGTCGGTGACGCGCTCGTCGTGCGCCAGGAACTCCACGAACTCGCTGATGCCGCCGTCGTACTGGAAGACCTCCTCGTGTGCCTCCAGTTCGCCGGGGGTGCCGGGCAGCCGGCGCTCATCGCGAATACAGATGCGCAGGCCCGGAATGAGGAACGCGGTCTGGCGCGCACGAGCCACCAGGTCCTCGTAGCTGAACTTGGCGTCGGGGGTAAAAATCTGCGGGTCAGCCCAGTAGCGCACGCGGGTGCCGGTCACACCGCGCTTCGCCTTACCCACAATCTGCAGGGCGTCGGTGCCCTCGGATGCGGGGGTGAACGGGTCATCGGGCTTGGGGGTACGGCCCGAATCGAAGTGGCCGGGAATACCGTGACGGAACGACATCTGGTAGGTCTTCGAACCGCGGTCCACCTGCACATCCAGGCGCGAAGACAGCGCGTTCACCACGGATGCGCCCACACCGTGCAGACCGCCGGAGGCGGTGTAGGAACCGCCGCCGAACTTACCGCCGGCGTGAAGCTTGGTGAAGACGACCTCCACACCGGATAGGCCGGTACGCGGCTCAATATCCGTGGGGATGCCTCGGCCGTCGTCGCGAACCTCCACCGAACCATCGCGGTAGAGAATCACCTGAATGGACTGGCCGAAGCCGGCGAGCGCCTCGTCCACCGAGTTGTCGATAATCTCCCAGAGGCAGTGCATGAGGCCGCGGGAATCGGTGGAGCCGATGTACATGCCCGGGCGTTTGCGGACTGCTTCAAGACCTTCCAGAACGGAGAGGTTGCGAGCGGTGTAGTTCGAGGACGCCACGGGATTCCTTTCGGGTGAATATGTCTGCGGTGGTGAACGCGCGCCGCACGCAGGGCGGAGTGAGGGCCCGGCTCACGTGCTACTAGGCAGAACGGATGCGGGGCACGACGCGTGTCGTGCCCCGCAGAGCGTTCAACGTTCGGAACTCTATTCTAGCGTGGCTTGGGGAAAAGGGTGGTCAGGACGGTCACCGATGGTGCCGTGCGTGGTTCCCACGTTCACCCCGCTAGTGTGCCTCACCCGTGGCCTTCGAGGAGCTCTCGTGACGGTTCGTGACCATGATATTGGACTTGAAGTAGAACTCTTCGGGAAGCTCATTGGTGACCGGGCCGTGGGGGAACTCGCTGAGCTTCGGCACGAAGTACCAGTCCATCAGCTCGCCGCTGCTCTGCTTGAGCACGCGACGTTCGCGCATGGCGCGGCGAATCTTGCGGCGCAGGCGGGGGCTGTCCTCCAGGGTGCTCGTGAAGACCCAGGGGGTTTCGTACCCCTCGGTGGCGGTGCCGAAGGTGATGCGCAGCTTGCCCTGTTCATTGGCGTCGATAACGAAGTCCCCGGGCGTGATATCGGTGAAGGCGAGCATCCAGCTGTGTCGGCGTTCGTAGCTTTCGCGGGTGGTCTGCAGTGCCGCAATGATGCGGTGGTCGACCAGCAGCTCAACCTTACGTTCGGTGATTTCGCCCAAACGAGCGTAGGAGCCGAAGGCGCGGTTCGCACCGCTGCGGCGAGGCCACTTCGTCACCGCACCGTGCGGCACCTCCCCCGCAAAGGTGAAGGGGCCGGTCATGGTGCCGGGCAGACGCAGACGCTCAAACGGCGCAGTCGGCAGAAAAGTCGTCAGTAGCTGATCGGAGCTCACCGACTTACCCCAGCGCGCCATCTCAAAAATAGTCGGCTCGGGGCCCACCGGGTAGAGGCGCGGCATCTTGCGACCGAACTCGTCAAAGCCCTCAATAAACTCACCGTTGGAGCTGTACCCGGGCATGGTCGCACCGAGCGGGCGAGTCCACGAGCCCGAGTACGGCTTGGTCAGGTGCGGGTTCTCCACCGGCAGGATGCTGGTGCGAGCGCCCAGGTAGGCGGGCATACGGGACAGGTTACGCCAGGCGAACTTCGCGGCAACCGCCTCACGCCACCACATGGGGCGCTTGCCGGGGGTTTGGCCGCCCAGGCAGTGCATGAGGAGCCAAAAACCAGCCCAGCCGAGAGTACCGGCAACAATCACCCACAACACCACGCTCAGCACCAGCTGGAGGGTACCGGTCGCCCACATATTCGTGGCGATGATGCCCATCAACCCCGCCCAGGCCACCATGGCGTACGGGCCAAGCGTAATCATGGGGTCGACCACCTTGACGGCGGCGATAACACGGCGGTTGAGGCCGCGCCACACGTAGGAGTAGGACCAGAGGGCGACGGCAAGCATCAGCGCCATCAGCAAGAGAAGGATGAACATCGGTGCGTTCTCTTTCGCGGCAGGTTTTTCTACCGGGGTCGGTGGCAGCAGGCATCAGGCAGATGCTCCGTTGAAGTGCTTTTCAACAACAAAACTCGTCTGCCGAAGGTACCTTCAGCAGACGAGTCTCTTTGGTGTCACTAACCCTGAGGTAAAGCTTCTTTACCTATTGTGCCTTTAAGTGGTATTCGTATGGGGGATTTTGGCCGCGGTGTACGAATAAATCGCACTCGTCCCTCCGCCAGGCAGATACCCGACAGATGTCAGGCACAGCAAACAAGCTGTAACGCCCCGGTGACGGTTTTAGGCCAGAGCCGCAGCAATCTGCGGAATCAGCGCCTCAAAAGCACGCGCGCGGTGGCTAATCGAGTTCTTGATCTCGGCGGGAATCTGCGCGCAGGACTGGCCGGCGTACTTGCCCTCGTAGAGGGCGTTCTCGCCGTTGAGCTCCACGGGGCGCAGAATCGGGTCGTAGCCAAAGCCACCCTCCCCCGCCGGTGCGGTCAGCAACTCGCCGGGTAGCTCGCCGTATTCAACCGCCTCGAAGCCGTCCGGGGAGGCCACCGAGGCCGCGCAGCAGAACTTCGCGCCGCGGTGCTCCGGAGCGATATCGCTCAGCTGAGCCAGCAGCAGGTTCAGGTTCGCGGTGTCATCGCCGTGGCGGCCGGCCCAGCGGGCCGAGAAGATGCCGGGAGCGCCGCCGAGCACGTCCACGGACAGGCCCGAATCGTCGGCAATAGCAATCAGGCCGGTTGCCCGGGCGACCGCGCGAGCCTTGAGCAGGGAGTTCTCAGCAAAGGTCACACCGGTCTCAGGAACATCGGGTGCGTTCACGCTGGCTGCATCCACGACCTGGGTGTCAACGTCCAGGCCGTCGATGTGGCCGCGCAGAATCTCGCGCAGCTCCTTGAGCTTGCCCTTGTTGTGGCTTGCCAGAACAATCTTTGCTTCTGCCATGGTTTCTCCTTTGCAACAGGTGCACACGGTGCGGGGTGGGGCGCCGTGCGGGTTAGTCGTTCTTCAGGGCCTCGCGCTGAATCTGGGCCAGCTCTGCGGTGCCCTCCAGGGCCAGGTCGAGCAGGCTGTTGAGCTCTTCGCGGTCGAAGGGGGCACCCTCGGCGGTGCCCTGAACCTCCACGAACTTGCCGCTACCGGTGACGACCACGTTCATGTCGGTCTCTGCGCGCACGTCCTCGGTGTAGGGCAGGTCAAGCATGGGGGTGCCGTCGATGATGCCCACCGAAATCGCGGACACCGAATCAATCAGCGGGTTCGCCTTGGCGGAGATAATCTTCTGCTCCTTCGCCCAGGCGATAGCGTCGGCCAGGGCCACGTACGCGCCGGTAATCGAGGCGGTGCGGGTACCGCCGTCAGCCTGCAGCACGTCACAGTCGAGCACAATGGTGTTCTCGCCCAGCTCCTCCATGTTGATAACCGCGCGCAGGGAGCGGCCAATCAGACGGGAAATCTCGTGGGTGCGGCCACCCACGCGGCCCTTCAGCGACTCGCGCGAAGAACGGGTGTTGGTGGCGCGCGGCAGCATCGCGTACTCGGCGGTCACCCAGCCCTTGCCCTCGCCCTTGAGCCAGCGCGGCACGCCCTCGGTGAAGGATGCGGTGCACAGCACGCGGGTGTTTCCGAACTCGATGAGGGCGGAACCCTCGGCGTTGCGGGACCAGCCGCGGGTAATGGTGATGGGGCGCAGTTCGTTGAGGGCGCGGCCGTCGTCGCGGGTCACAGTCATGGGTTCTCCTTGGGTCGGTCGGTCTGTTGTGCTTATAACCTGGTCGGGTTGAATGTGGTTTGCGCTAGTCCAGCTAGGGTTTAGGGAGGGCAATGGCGGCCTTCAGTGGCGGGTCCAGCACCTCCACCACGTTCAGCGTGGAGGTCACCGGATGCGCCGGCGTGGGGCGCGGGTAGATACGGTAGCTTGCGGCCATTTCGGCAACGCCCACGGGACCGGAGAAGGCGCTACGTGCTTCGGCGCGGGCGATATCAGGGTCGTTCCATACGGGCAGGTGGGTCAGCAGCAGGTTGCGTACGCCCGCCTCCTGGGCGGCCTGTCCGGCACGCTTGCCGGTCAGGTGGATACCGCGCAGGGCGTCGTCGCGACCCTCCTGGTAGGCAGCCTCGCACAGGAACAGGTCGGCGCCGCGCGCAGCCTTAACCAGGCCCTCGCACAGGTCGGTATCACCCGAGTAGGCGAAAATCGTGTGGCCCTCGCGGTCGTTGCAGGTGATGCGCAGGGCGTAAGGATCCTTCGAGGGGTGCACCACACGGAAGGGTTCCACGCGGAACGGGCCAATCTGCACGGGCTCGCCCTCGGTCCAAGTGTGGTACTCAAACTCGGTGCTCATGCCCGGGTCGGGGTCCAGGCCGTGGGTCGCCGACAGGTACTCGTTAATGGCGGCCGGGCCGTAGAGCGGAATACGTCCCTTAGGCCAGCCGCGCGGATCCCACTTGACGGCCACGTGCAGACCGGACAGGTCGATGCAGTGGTCCGGGTGCAGGTGCGAGATGAGAATCGCGTCGATATCGCTCAGGTCGATATGGCGCTGCAACATGCCGAGGGAGCCGTTGCCCATATCCACGATGACGCGCCAGGTGCGGCCGGCGAAGTCGGTCGCGGTGAGCATGTAGCAGCTGGCCGGCGAGACGGGGCCGGGGAAGGAACCGGTACAACCGATAATCGTTAGGCGCATGCGGGACCTTCCTGCGTCGCCGCGGCCTCTTCGGCCTCGGCGACGTCTTCGTCCAGGGTGATGTTGCGGTGTGCGGCCAGCATCTCGGGGGTGATGGTGGCAAAGGAGCCGGTCGGGAAACGCTCGGCCACGGATCTGGTGTGGCGAACGTTGGTGACCTCGGGGCCGAGGAAGCGGCGCGCCAGCTGCGAGAACGTCTCAGATTCGCCGGTAGCGAGGAACTCGTGGTGCGGGTGCTCCTCGGGAACCGGGCTCTCGATGGCGTGGTTGAGCAGTTCGCGGTATACGTCCTTGGCGGTCTCATCCGCGGAGGAAACAAGGGTGACGTCCTCGCCCATGATGTAGGAAATCACGCCGGCCAGCAACGGGTAGTGGGTGCATCCGAGCACGAGCGTGTCGACCCCTGCATCCTTGAGCGGCTGCAGGTACTGGCGAGCGGTCTCCAGCAGTTCGGGGCCGGAGGTAATGCCCTTCTCCACAAACTCCACGAAGCGCGGGCAGGCCACCGAGTACACCTGAAGGTTGGGGGTAATCGCGAAGGTGTCCTCGTAGGCGCGGGAGGTGACGGTCGCCTCCGTCGCAATCACGCCGATCTTGCGGTTGCGGGTCGCGGCAAGCGCGCGGCGGGCGGCGGGCTGAATCACCTCGATGACAGGGATGCCGTACTGGCGGGTGTAACGTTCGCGGGCGTCGCGCAGCACGGCGGCGGATGCGGTGTTGCAGGCGATGACGAGCATCTTCACGCCGGAGTCGACGAGCTCGTCCATGATGCGCAGTGCGTTGGCGCGCACCTCTGCAATTTTGAGGGGGCCGTAGGGGCCGTGCGCGGTGTCGCCGACGTAGATGATGCGTTCGTGGGGCAGCTGATCCATGATGGCGCGGGCCACGGTAAGGCCGCCTACGCCGGAGTCGAAGACGCCGATGGGTGCCGCGGCGGTGGGGGCTACGGGTTCGGGGCTTCCCCAGGGGGTGCGGGCACGGTAGGGATTGGTTGCGTCGATGCTATCACTCATGGGTCACCTACACTTCGGTATCGGTCGTTTCCTCGTTCTATGCTAACCCGCGTTCGGGGTGGTTTCTTCCCGGGAGGGGGTTAGATGAGTCCAGAACCACCATTATGAGACGGTCTGTGACGGCGGTGCGAGGGGGCAAACGAAAAATCCGTTCAGTGGGCGGTGTTCTATCGCACGTCGACGGGCAATATTACTGCGCGCGCGTGCACCTTATGAACCGAGAAGAGGCCTCTACTCCTCTTCGTCCAGGCCCTCAATCATCGCAAGCATGAGCGAATCCTGCACCCACGAGATGAAGTTGTACACCATCGCCATGTACTCCTCATTGTTAGTGACCTGCGAGGCGTCGGTAATGGTGCCGATCTCGTCGGCGCGTTCTTCATCGGTAATCTGCAGGCGGTCGGCGAGCACCAGGCGAATATCGCCGAGGGCAGCGGCCCAGGCACGGGCGTGCTCCTCGTTCAGGCGCAGGTCGCTCGACTCAATGTCGAAGGCGAGCATCGCCAGGTTGGCGCGCTTGGTTTCGCGCAAATCGCGTTCGGTGTAGCGACGGTACTCGGCCGCACTTTCCTCGTCGCTGCTGGCGACGGGGAGCAGGCGAGCCACGGCGCTGTCCTCGGGAATCGTGGGGTTCTCGGTGATGCCGACCAGCGCCTCGAGCGGGTCGACGGTACTGCCGTCGGCGGCGGTGTCGGAAGGTCGTAGCAGGGCGCGCACGTCCTCGGCGAGTTCTCGGATGAGCTCGCGCTCGGGCTGTTCAAATCGTGCGGTGTAGCCGCCGGGGGTGCGTCGGAAGGGGCGTGCCATTAGTTCTCCACTTTCTCGAAGGTGGCCAGCAGACCCCAGGCGTGCATGGCCTGAGTGTGCTTTTCGGCGTCCTCGCGGGGCCCGGTGAAGACGATGGCCTTGCCTTTGTGGTGCACCTGCAGCATGAGCTCCTCGGCGCGGGCGCGGGAGTAGCCGAAGTGACTGCGGAAGACGTAGGCCACGTAGGTCATGAGGTTGACGGGGTCGTTCCAGACGATGACGTTCCAGGGGGTATCAGCGGCGAGGATGTTCTCGAGCTCGGTCGTCAGGTCGGTGTCGCCTTCGGTGAGGGTTCCGCTGGAGAGGGTCACGACTGCGTTATTCATGGGGGTCCTTCGGGGTCCGGTCTGATGGATTCCGGAGTTCGTGGGGCCGGATTGTTGGGAACCGAGCCTCGCCACTTTGTGCAGCGTGGCGGCGGCTCGCGGCCGGTGTGTGTGCGGGGGCCGAATCTCTTTCGATTATACGGCCGGACGCGCCGGGCGGCGGGCAGAGTGCCTGTACTTTTTCATACTACACTACTTATAGTCAATAGTACTTTATGTAGTGATTGACACGCCGTCACAACAAGAAAAACGCCCGCTCCCCCCTCTACAATTAGACACATGACTACTACTTCGCTTCTCACCGATCACTACGAGCTGACCATGCTTCAGGCAGCTCTCGCCTCCGGAGCCGCCCAGCGCAAGTGCACCTTCGAGGTCTTCACCCGCCGCCTTCCCGCGGGCCGCCGCTACGGCGTGCTCGCCGGCACCGGCCGCTTCCTCGAGGGACTCTCCGAATTCCGCTTCACCGACGAAGAGCTCTCGTTCCTCTCCTCCCGCAACGTCGTCAACAAGGAGACCCTCTCCTTCCTGGAGTCCTTCCGCTTCAGCGGCAACATCCGCGGCTACGCCGAGGGTGAGGCGTTCTTCCCCCACTCCCCCGTTATGCAGGTCGAGTCCACCTTCGCCGAGGCGTGCATCCTCGAAACCTACCTGCTGTCCATCCTGAACTTTGACTCCGCCGTGGCCAGCGCCGCCTCGCGCATGACCGCCGCCGCCGGCAACCGCCCCTGCCTTGAAATGGGTTCGCGCCGCGCCCACGAGCGCGCCGCCGTCTCCGCAGCCCGCGCCGCCGTCATCGCTGGCTTCGCCGGCACCTCCAACCTGGAGGCGGGCCGCTCCTACGGCCTGCACACCATCGGCACCAGCGCCCACGCCTTCACCCTGCTACACGACAACGAGCGCGAAGCCTTCGAAGCGCAGCTGCGTTCCCTCGGCGCCCGCACGACCCTGCTGGTCGACACCTACGACGTGGACAACGCCGTGCGCCTGGGCGTGGAACTGGCCGGCGAGGAGCTCGGCGGCGTTCGCCTGGACTCGGGTGACCTGGTCACCACCGCCGCCCACGTACGCGAACTGCTCGATTCGCTGGGTAACACCAATACGAAGATCACCGTGACCAGCGACCTGGACGAATACGCCATCGCCTCGCTGGCCGCCGCCCCCGTGGACTCCTACGGCGTGGGTACCCGCCTGGTGACCGGTTCGGGCGCGCCGACCTCCTCCATGGTGTACAAGGTCGTGGCCCGCGAGAACTCCGCGGGCGAGATGCAGCCGGTCGCGAAGGCCTCGGCCGGCAAGGCCTCGGTGGGTGGCGCCAAGCTCGCTGCCCGCCGCCTGAACAGCATGGGCATCGCAACGGCCGAGGTTCTGGGAACCCACGAAGACCCGGCCCTGCACGAGGACACCCGCCCCCTGCTCGTGGACTTCGTTCGCGAGGGCGAGCTGCTGCCCGGCTTCACCGGTGAGGAGGGCGTACGCCGCGCAACCGCCCGCCACGCCGCGTCCCTGGCCGAGTTGCCCGAGGCCGCTCGTCGCCTCTCCGAGGGCGAGCCGGTTATCCCGACCGAATTCATCTAAAACTCCCCCACGGTGCCCGCCCCGCGAGCCGCCGCGATACCCCTCAAGGACGGGGTGCATCCGGCGCAATCACGCGGGGCGGTGTGCCATACTTCTACCCGTGACCGTATAGGAACGGCTTGTAAGGACGGCTATGTCTAAGGCATTGATTATTGTGGACGTGCAGAACGACTTCTGCGAGGGCGGTTCCCTGGCGACCGCGCGCGGCGCCGAGGTGGCTTCGCTCATTAGCGAGTTCGTGGAGAACAACCACCACCGCTACGACGCAATCGTGGCCACCCAGGATTGGCACATCGATCCGGGTTCGCACTTCTCCGACACCCCTGACTTCGTGGACTCCTGGCCCGTGCACTGCGTGGCCAAGAGCAAGGGTGCGCAGATTCACGAGAACCTGGACACCGACTACATTGAGGCGTACTTCCGTAAGGGCCGCTACGAGGCCGCATACTCGGGCTTCGAGGGTCTGCTGGCTCCCGAGGATGAGGTGGCCACCGGTGAGCACGAGCCGGGCGCGGATGCTTCCGAGGACGGCCCGCAGACTCCCCTGTCGGAGTGGCTGGATGAGCGCGGTATCGAGTTCGTCGACGTCGTAGGTATCGCTACCGATTACTGCGTGTCAGCGACCGCGCGCGATGCGGTCGATGCAGGCTACGAGACTCGCGTGCTGCTTGACCTGACCGCGCCCGTGCATGAGGACAAGCTTGACGAAACCGCCGAGGCACTGGAAGCCGACGGCGTGGAGGTCGTAGAGGTCCTCTAGCCTCAACGTAACTCGCACAACGATAGGGCGGGCACCCCGAGAGTACTCGGGATGCCCGCCCTATCGCGTCTACGCGAACAAATATTACAGGCACGCAAAAGCCCCGCGAGCGCATACTCGAGGGGCTTCGCTTCATAAATTGCGGTCGGCAGCAGCTAACTCACAGCGCGATTCGGCAGCAACAGATTATTGCCCGGTCTGGCAGAGGTACACAGATACTTCGCCTTCGTGCGAATAGGTTGCCCCGCTAAACGCCTCGCTGGAAGTGACGTTATTGGAGTTAGAAATCTCCCCCTCCATCACCTGCGGCGCCAGGTAGGAACCACCCGCACCTCCAGCACCCGCAACCTGCGCAGAGCTCACACTCTGTCGACTACCCTGCGGATTATTGTTCCATTTTTGAGCAATCGTAATCGCTGATTGTGAGAGAGCTGCGCCCGAACCGCCGCCGCCGTAGCCGCCGCCCCCGCCTCCAGACACAATAATCTGGGCACCGTTGAAGTATGGAGCAACTTGGTAGTAAGACAAGTATTTGTGGGTCCCGTCCGGGAGTTTAAGGGTTTCATATTCCCCGCCGTACAGACTGTGGTTGTCCAGCTGGTAGCTCACAGACATTACACCGTCACCGCCGTTCCCTTGCAAACCATTAGTGCCTGGGTTACCTGCAGTCGAAGAGCTGTAAAGAATCTGATTATTCTGGCTATCGAAGCTAAAGACATCGTTAGGGGTACCGGTCAGCACGGTTGGCTTAGCGCCGCCAGCACCACCAATACCTCCGCCGCCGCCCTTACCCCCTTCAACAGTTAGTTGAATGCTTGGGTCCTGAGCATAATACTCACGTCCGATTGTGGCATCACCACCGCGTGCTCGTTCTCCCGACCCGCCCACACTTCGCACGGGCGGGTGAGCCTGATTTTCTGGACCGGTCATACGAACGTCTACGATTCCGGGGAAATGGTCCGGGTCAGGTTCCGTTGTGAACATTGTTGCACGGGTGGTTCCGCCGCCACCGCCTCCAGCAACGGCAATAACCTCACCGTTGATGAGCAGTGCCGTTGAACCACCGCCTGAGCATCCATAGACTTCTTCCATGGGAAACTTAGGATGCGGTCCGTGGTCCCAATCTGCAGCCCATGCCCAGCGTTCGCTCAGCTTTTTCATGACGTCATCGGGAATTCTAGTGTTAGGAACCCCACCACCGTTACCGAAGCCTTGCCCGCCCTGGAAGCCTTCAGACCGGTACTCGTCCAGGGTGGGCCCGTACCCTCGGACATCGACCCTTCCGCCGCCACCTGCAATGAGCTCGATAGACGCAGGACCGGGTACCTCGACGACTCCGGTAACCTTCGCGCCGGAACCGCCTGGAGAGCTCCTATCGAAGCTTCCGCCGCCTGCGCCACCGACCAGTTCAAAACGTACCTTAATGTAGGTGTGGTGCGCGTAGAGATATTCTGTTTCTTCCCGTCGGTTGTACATGTCAGCGCTGATATCCATGTAAGGTTTTTCAGACACGGTGCAATCTGGTTTTGACGCTGCGTAGGCCGGCACTACTGAAGAAGCCGCAATCACGGGGGTCGCCCAGGCGACACCCTTCACGACCTTACGGCGAGAAATATGAGACATCACTGTCCTTCAAAGGTTGGTGCAATCATTCCCCTGGCACACTATCCGGGTGCGCGCCTTCCTGGGGTTGGTTACATGGTGTTTCTTAAAGTTTTGATGACCCAGCATAGACCTACATGCTGCGCATCAATGGAAAGTTCCCTGAGCCCGGCGACCATGCCAGGTTCGGGAGGGGGCTTCCACCAATAGGGTACATGAATCAGGTTTTATGGGCACCCCAAAAGGTCATAAAACACCATGTCGAATCAATTTCATACCCGTTGTGTAGCTGTCCGGTTGTCTCTTTCATGAGCTCAGAACATGCAAAGGCCCCGCGAGCGCATACGCACCCGCGGGGCTATTCTTTACGTTCTATCCACGCTTTAGCGTCGGCCAACGAACCAGTCCGACAGCTTATCGAGACGCGCCTGAATCTGCTCAGCAGATGCCTGTGCGACCGCCGGGCCGCCACAAATCTTACGCAGCTCGTTGTGAATCACGCCGTGCGGCTTACCCGAGCGAATCGACCAGGCCGCCACGTTCTTCGCCAACTTATTGCGCAGCGCCTTCAGCTGGCGATGATCCACCACCGAGGGCGCCGCGGTTGCCGGGCGACGAGCCGCGTGCTCACGCTGATGCGCGCGCAACAGCGTGCCCACCTGCTCGGCGTCCAGCAGGCCCGGAATACCCAGGAAGTCCTGCTCCTCCTCGCTGCCCACGGCGAGGTTGCCGGAGGCAAACTCGGCGCCGTCGAACAGCACACCGTGGAAGGACGCCTCGGAGCCGAGCGCCTCGAACTTGCCGCGTGCCAGCTGCTCGGAGGCGCGCTCCTCACGGTTTGCTTCTTCGAGCAGGTGGTCGTCCAGGCCCTCGACCATGGGGTCGATTTCTTCGGGTGCGCCGCGGTCGAGGGCGTGGTCGCGCTCGACCTCCATATCGTTGGCCAGCATCATCAGCTGCGGCACCGAGGGCAGGAACACGGATGCGGTTTCGCCGCGCTTGCGGGCACGCACGAAACGACCAATCGCCTGGGCGAAGAACAGCGGGGTGCTGGTGCTGGTGGCGTACACGCCCACGGCGAGGCGGGGCACGTCAACGCCTTCGGACACCATGCGCACGGCGACCATCCAGCGCTGCGTGCCCTCGCGGAATTCGTCGATTTTCGCGGAGGCCTCGCGGTCGTCAGAGAGGATCACGGCGGGATATTCGCCGGTGATTTTCTGCAGCTGCTCAGCGTAGGCTTTGGCGTCCGCGTGGTCGGTGGCGATGACGAGCGCGCCGGCGTCGGGCACGGTGCGGCGCACCTCGGTCAGGCGCTTGTCGGCGGCGGCGAGCACGGTCGGAATCCATTCGCCGTTGGGGTCCAGAGCGGTGCGCCATGCCTGGGAGGTGATGTCCTTGGTGAAGCCCTCGCCCAGGTTTGCCGCCATTTCCTCACCGGCGGAGGTGCGCCAACGCATCTGACCCGAGTACGCCATGAAGATGACCGGGCGCACCACGTGATCCTTGAGCGCCGGGCCGTAGCCGTAGGAGTAGTCCGCCTTGGAGCGGCGGATACCGTCGTTGTCGACCTCGTAAGTGACGAACGGAATCGGGGAGGTATCGGAACGGAACGGGGTGCCGGTCAGCGCCACGCGGCGGGTCGCGTCGTCGAAGGCCTCGCGCAGGCCGTCACCCCAGGAGAGGGAATCACCGGCGTGGTGAATCTCGTCAAAAATAACGAGGGTCTTCGTCGCCTCGGTGTTGCGCGCGTGCAGCTGCGGCTTATTCGCCACCTGCGCATAGGTCAGCGCCACGCCCTTGTAGTGGCGGCTGATGGTCACGTCCGCGTTCTTAAAGTTCGGGTCAATCGGAATACCGACCTTCGCGGCGGCGTCCGCCCACTGCTTCTTCAGGTGGTCGGTCGGCGCCACAACAATCAGCTGGCGCACCGTGCCGCGGTTGAAGAGTTCCTTGGCGAGGGTGAGCGCGAAGGTGGTTTTACCCGCGCCGGGGGTTGCCACGGCCATGAAGTCGCGGGGGTTCT
Organism: Rothia sp. HMSC062F03; assembly: GCF_001836905.1. NCBI lineage: Bacteria > Bacillati > Actinomycetota > Actinomycetes > Micrococcales > Micrococcaceae > Rothia > Rothia sp. HMSC062F03. Next base: position 18,376 of record NZ_KV830868.1, read on the forward strand.
TTTCGAAGTACTTCTGCATGGCCTCGGCCTGCCAGGCTCGCAGGTGCACCGAGGTGCCCCAGGGGGCGCGGTCGGGGTATGCCGGGGAGAGCTTCGGCTTCACCATGCTGTCAAATAGCGTGGGTTCCTCTGGTGCTGCGCTCATTCTCTCCTTCTTCCTCGTCTGCCTCTGCCGGCCCGTTCTGAGCCTGTTATAAAACCGGTTTCCGGGCACAGCGAGGTTAAATTCTAGCACCACCGCCGCGGGTTGGGCCGGGCTGTGGTGCAAGAATTTGGTGCTCGTCAGCAAAGTCTCATGGGGTGTTTTGCCGCTGAGCTTTACTGCTGAGGCGTGTTATTCAGATGTATTCACTCGGGTTTACCCAGGCGTATTGTCTGAGTCGTATTATCTGGTTGTATTATTCGCCGGAGCCGTTATCGCCGTCGTTGCCGGGTGCCAGGCCCTCGTAAATCTCCTTGCACTGCGGGCAGACGGGGAACTTCTGCGGGTCGCGACCCGGAACCCACATCTTGCCGCAGAGCGCACGCACCGGCTCACCGGTCAGCGCCGACTCTAGAATCTTCTCCTTGCGCACGTAGTGGGAGAAACGCTCGTGGTCGCCCGGCTCGGATAGCTGGGTTTCCTCGCGCTCCAGCAGTGCCGTGCCGCCGGCCGTTCCGGGGCCGAACGGATCTTCAATACCTTCAATAGAGCTCATTCTTCTCTCCTTGGTGTTTTAAGTTCTTGCGAGCGCGGTCACCCCGCGGCTCCTAGCTCGTGCATGCCTCTCTCCATTCTAGTGGCTCATAGCAAACCCGCGGCCCGCAACCGTGACGATTGCGGGCCGCGGGCTCTGCGCCGGGCGCCGTGAGGGACGCGCGGCGAACCAGCACGGCGTCAGCTGCCGGGCGCTAGTTCACGCTGAATCGCGCCACGCGCTCCAGCATGCGGGGGCTCATCCGGTCGAAACGGCGACCTCCCCAGACGACGCCTCCGACCAGCAGGCCCGCGCCGATCATCAGCTGCAGTACGCCTCCGATGACCAGCGTCAGCAGGTTCTGCGTGAGGAAAACGTACACGGTCACGGAGATGCCACCGGGCAGGGCGCTGAGCATCACCACGGCCATTGAAAGCATGAGGAGCAGCTGCTTGCCCATGCCCTCGTTATTCTTCGGGTTCTTGAACGGATTAGCACCGGGAGGCGCCACGGGCGGGGTGATGAAGGTATCCAGCACGCAGCCCATGCCTGCCGCCGCCGCGAACACGCCCAGCTGGTGCATCAGCACGATGGGGAAAAGTTCCAGGTGCCCGTTCACCGCAGAGGCCACCAGCACCATCAGCACCACAATCGGAGCAACGAGAATACTGTAGCCCCACAGGCGACCGATTCGGTCGTCGATACCTCGCAGCGGGGAGAGCACGTGCAGGCTAAAGGCCGTGTTGTCGTAGGAAACGAGGAAGCACATGTAGTAGCCGGTGAAGACGGTGCAGAAGTAGATCCAGAATCCGAAGAGCTGCATCACGCCGCTATTGACGACTTGTGTAGCCTGCTCGGGGTTGGGGCCGAAGCCAATCTCCCCATGGATGCTCCCGCCCGTGGCCGACATGAAGAGGGGAAAGCCAACCGCCAGGAGCAGGTACATCATGACCGTGGTAACCGTCAACATCTGCAGGCGGTTGTCCTTGAGCAGCGAGTGTAGGGTGCGGGCCGCCACCGCGCCGCGCGGGGTTGCGGGGAACCGGGCAAACAGGCCCAGGTCGCCCGCAGCAACTTCGGCTGCGCTCGCACGGTGGGCGCTACCGCCAACGTTCGCCATGGAGCGCGCGAGGTTCTTACCCCACAGCCACCAGCCGCCGGCCAGGTAGCCGAGGGTCAGCACCAGGCATCCGAGGGCCGCGGGAACGTTACCCGCCGCGAGCCAGTATGGTACGGCGTAGGCCGCGCCGAAGGGAGTCACGCCCAGCCACGGCAGGAACGGGAATAACGCATCCCAGTGCCTCATCAGGTAGGTTGCGGTACCGCCGGAGATAAAGCCCATGCTCATCATGAGCACTGCAGCCACAATCATCAGCACGTTGGCGACGCGCGGGTTTGCGCTCAGCATGATGCCCAGGCGGTTGGCCAGGCGTGCCCACACCATGAGGTTGGCCAGGCCCAGTACCGCGCAAACCAGGTACACGATCAGCAGGAGCGGCTGGGAACCGTACGCGATGAGGCCCAGGAGCACGGCTAGCACGGAGGCAACGCCGGGGATGCCCACGAACCCGCCGAGGAACTGTCCCTTCTGCAGGGTGGCGGGCTCGATGGGAAAGAGCACGAATCGGCTCTCGTCCAGGGTGCCGTCCAGGCCGCTGAAGAAGATGGGGACGATGGCCCAGCCGATGGCGAGCACCGAGCCGGCCAGTAGCGCGATGAGCGGACCGGTTTCGGGCGCCTCAAAGGCCGCCGCCAGGTACCCGACGGCGAGGCCAAGGAGCGCGAGGACCGCGTAGACGGCGGCGATGACCAGACCGATAACCGCCCAGACGCTACGGCGGAAGGAGGCCTGCACGTACTTCCACTTTAGTGAGACGAGGTGCCCAACCATGACAATCCTTCCGAGGAGGTGCGGCCACCAACCAGCTGCACGAATCGTTCTTCAAGGCTCGCGCCGGCACGTACTTCGTCGACGGTTCCGGCGGCAAGGATTCGGCCCGAGTCCATAATCGCCACATGATCGCACAGGCGCTGCACGAGGTCCATGACGTGTGAGGAGATGACGACGGTGCCGCCGGAGGCGACGAAGCCGCGCAGGATGTCCTGAATATTGGCGGCTGAAACCGGGTCGACCGCCTCGAAGGGCTCATCCAGGATCAGCACGGAGGGCGCGTGGATAAGGGCCGCGGCGAGCGCAATCTTCTTGGTCATACCGGCGGAATAGTCGGCGACGGCGCGACCGGCCGCGTCGGTCAGGTCCATGGCGGCCAGCAGGTCCTTGACGCGGGAGGCAACGGTTTCCTTATCGATTCCGTGCAGGTAGCCGGAGTAGGTGATGAGCTGCTCGCCGGTAAGTTTGTCGAAGAGGTGCACGCCGTCGGGCAGCACACCCAGGTGCGCCTTAGCCTTGAGCGGGTCGGCCCACATGTCGATGCCGCGAATCAGAGCGGTACCCTCGGTGGGCTGAAGCATGCCGGTAACCATGGAAATGGTCGTGGTTTTACCCGCACCGTTGCGGCCGACCAGCCCGTAGAACGAGCCGGAGGGAATCGTCAGGTTAATGCGATCCACCGCGACCTTGTCGTCGAAGAGCTTGGCGAGTCCCCGAATCTCGACGGCGGCTCCGGTCTGCGACGGTGCTTGGGGAGGCGCCACGGGAAGTTGCGCGGGGGCCGGCTGGAACTGCGGGGGTTGCTGACCCGGCTGAGCATAGGCCGGCTGAGCGTAGGCGGCTTGTTCGGGTTGCTGGGCTACCGGCTGTTCGGGTTGAGCTGAGCTAGGTTGAACCGGGGTAGGCTGAGCTGGGCTCTGCGCTGCACCGTTCTGCGGCGTTCCGTGCTGCGGGTCGTGGGGCGGGATGTTCACCGGATCCTGGGGCATCGTTGGTTCCTTACGCGTGAGAGTAACGGGTCACACTCTCACCCTATCACCCCCCATTAGCCAAAATACCTTTTTCTGAAAGATGCTCAAAAAAACGTCTTTTGTCCGCAGCTCGAGCGTTTGGGGCCATTCGCAGAGAGGCCGTCCGCAGAGCATCCCAAAGACGAAGAGGCTGCGCCCTACCCTGCCGGTGCGTTACGCACGCAAACGGGCCGTCGTCCCGCCGACACTACAGGTCGACGAGGCGGCGGCCCGCCTATTGCACACCATTCCATACGATTCTCCGGTGGGTACCCCGGAGGTTGCCCCGGCCGCGCCGGGGAGCCTCTTTAGAACAGCGCCATGGTCAGCGCGGCACGCGCCTTCACCGTGCGCGGGTCCGAGGCGCCGACCACGTCGAAGAGCTGCACGAGGCGCTCGCGCACGCGCTTCTTATCGTCGGGGCCAACCGCGCTGAACAGGCGCAGCAGGCGGTTGTAGGCATCCTCCACGTGGCCGCCCACCAGATCCAGGTCGGCCACGTTAAAGGCCGCCTCAATATTCAGCGGGTCGGATGCGGCGGCGGCGCGTTCGGTGGCCAGATCCAGGTCCTTCACGCGGGCCAGCAGCTCCACCTGCTCGAGGCCGAGTTTCGCCTCCTTATCGCCGGGATTCTCGGCGATGGCCTTGCGGTAGGCCTCACGGGCGGCGGGCAGGTCGCCGCGATCCAGGGCGGCCACAGCCTCAGCGTACAGGGGCGGCAGGGGCTTTTCGTCCTCGGGGACGGCGGGGTCAAAACCGCCAGGCAGCTGGTACTGGGCGGCGAGCTGCAGAACCTGTGAGAGCACATCGGCCAGGTCCTCGGCACTGACCGGGCCGGTGTAGATCGGGGCGGGTCGCCCACCCAGCACGGCCACGCCGGCGGGTACGCCGCTCACGCCGAAGGCCTGCGCGGCCTCGGGCAGCTTGGTGATGTCCACGGCGGCGCAAATCATGGATCCGGCGGCGGAGTCCACAAGCTTCTGCACGCCCTCGAGCATCTGCAGTGAGGACGGTGAATGGGGCGCGTAGAGCGCGAAGATTACGGCGCCCTGGCTGGAGAGCTGCACGAACTTCTGGAACTCCTCGGGGGTGTTCACGTCGTAGCGCCAGGTGGGGGCGGCGGGGGCATCGGGCTGATTGCCCGAGGATGCCGCGGACCCCTGTGTGCCGGAGGTGGGGTTCAGCTCCACGGCGTTGCGCACCGAGGCGGGGATGTTCGCCTCGGCCGGCGCAGCCTGCGCCCCACCCCGTGCGGCGTTGTTCTGCCCGCGGTCTGCCGGGTCAAAGATAATGCTCATCCTGCGTTCCTTCCGTTCACGTTGTTCGGCGTTTCCCGCCATTCAACTTCTCGTGCCGCGCACGTCGTTCACGACGGCTTTGAGCCCGGACGTTCTCGCGCGATAGCCCAATCTGCTGCGGCTCTCCCTTCCATTATCTCCGTTTCGGCTCGCCCGGGGGCAATAACTCCCGCCCCTTAGCTCTCAGCACATCCGAACCGATGGGGCGTGGTTGGTGCAACCGAACTCTCACGTGTCGGCCCCGTCGCGGTGGGCACAACCATCACGGCCGTGAGCCGGTAGAATGGCACAGTAGAGAAACGCCGCAGACATACGCGACGTCGCAACGCACGAACCTCCGATTCCCTCGAAAAGGACCCGTATGAGCAATCAGAAGCACCCCTCCGGCGATGGCGGGGACCAGCATTCCGAGGAACACCACAAGAAAGAATCCCTCGCCGATCAGCTGACGGGTACCCTCACCGATCTGACCGAGAGCATCAGCCAGGTGCGCTCCAACCGCCGACGCGCGTCTATGCCCCCGACCGACACTCTACCCGTGGTGTCGGCGGCCGGTAGCGATACTCCCCCGCCGCCGAAGGTCCTCGGCAACGGCAAGACCTCCATGATGCACAACCCCGTCGCGTTCGGCTTCCTCATGACCGTCGGTGTGGGTCTGGCCCTGCTGGCCTACTACATCTTCAATAACGTGGGTGCCCTGGTGGGCTGGGTGACCGGCGCTATTTTCATTGCGCTGGGTTTGGACCCGATTGTGCGTCGCCTGGAGGCTTGGGGCATTAAGCGCAACATCGGTGTGATCGTGGTTCTCGCCGGTTTTGCCGGTGCCGTTGCCGCCCTGGTGATGAGCATCGGCCCGATTATTAGCGAGCAGGCCTCCAAGTTTGTGCAGTATGCCCCGAATATTTACCAAAACACTATCGATTCTGATTGGTACCACGAGCTCGATCAGCGCTTTAACATCAGCAGCTGGGTGAATGAGAACGTCCCCAAGTTCCTGGAGTCAACGTTCTCTTCCTCGCAGGTCAATAGCTTTATGTCGAGCCTGTTGTCTGCCGGTTCTACCCTGGCGCAGAGCGTGACCGGCGTAATTATTGTTCTGTTCCTGTCCCTGTACTTCCTCACCTCGATGAACACCATCAAGGCCTGGGGTGTGCGTCTGGCGCCGGGTTCCAAGCGCGCCCGCGTCAAGTACATCACCGATAAGATCACCGACTCGGTGGGTAACTACGTGATGGGCCAGGCTATGGTGGCCATCTGCAACGCCCTTTTCGCATTCTTCACCATGCTCTTCCTGGGGTTCAGCTTCCCCCAGTTGATGGCCATCGTCATCCTAATTCTGGCCTTCATCCCGCTGGTTGGCGGCGTGGTGGCGCTGATTCTGACCTCGCTGATTCTGCTGACCCAGGGCTGGAGCATGGCGCTGTGGTTTGCGGTGGCGTACTTCCTGTACTTGCAGGTGGAGGCGTACCTGATTTCTCCGCGTATTATGGCTCGCGCTGTGTCGGTCCCTGCCGGTGTTGCGATTATTTCGGTGGCTGCCGGTGGCGCGCTTTGGGGCGTGCTGGGCGCACTGATTGCTATTCCGGCGGCGGCTTCCATGCTGATTCTGGTGCGTGAGGTGTTCATTCCTCGCCAGGACCAGCTCTAAGGTTTCACGTTCGCTTCCCCGCGGGAAAGCACCGGAGGCAAGAAGGCGGCGGCTTTGGATTCTCCATCCAAAGCCGCCGCCTTTATGTTTTATGCCGTGTTTTTATACCGAACCTTTAGAGCTCGGTAATTTCTTCCGCCACGGGGCCGCTGTATTCGGTGGGCAGCTCGGTTTCGGTGCCGGTCACGATGCTCACCACGGTGTTGAGCACCTGCTGCACCGACTTCTCGCCCACCCACAGGTGCTTGCAGCCCTCGAAGGGAATCACGTGAGTGCGAGGCACGGCGGCGAAGCGCTCGCGGGCCGCGGGAGGTTGCAGGTAGTCGTCGTGCTCGGGGACCAGCGCGTACAGCGGGTTCGAGATCTTGTTCCACTCGTCCAGCTCGGCCGGGTGCACACGGTGCAGCGGCGGGGAGAGCAGAATCGCGCCGGTGAACTCGCCGGCGTATTCGGGGCCGTACTTGAGCACCAGCTCGGTGCCGAAGGACCAACCGACCAGCCAGGGGTTCGGCAGGGCGCGCTCGCGCACAAACTTCAGGATTGCGTCGAAGTCCTTCTTCTCGGCGAAGCCGCCGTCAAAGACGCCCTCGCTGGTGCCGCGAATCGAGGAGGTGCCGCGCGTGTTGAAGCGTAGCACCGCGATGTTCGCCAGGGCCGGCAAACGGAATGACGCCTTCTTGTACACGTGGGAGTCCATGTAGCCGCCGTGGGTGGGCAGCGGGTGGAAGGTCACCAGGGTCGCCTTGATTTCGCCCTCGGGCAGGGCCAGCTCGCCGACCAGGCGCTTGCCGTCGGCGGTGGTCACGACGAAGTTCTCGCGGCGTGCCGGTAGCACGGTGCGTGCCTTAATGGGGGTGGGTTCTGCGGGGGTGCTGAAGACGTAGCGGGCGGGATCGAATTCCTGCTCGCGGGTAACCTCTGCGGTGCTCATGGGGTTCCTTCACTCTTGAGATGTACGCGCGTGCGCGTCTGTCATTCTTCTGACGTTGGGGGTTCTAGCGTCTGGGTGCCGGATTGCCCGACGCGATGCTCTGCCGCGGCTATTTGCGGCGGGTCCTCCAGCAGTGCTGGTGCCAGTGCCGGCGCTCGTCGATGGCCCTTGAACGTCCCAGCGTGTGGCTCTCCTGCCACACCACCAGATGCGCGGTTCCCGGCGGAATCGGGCGGTAACATTCGGGGCATGTGTAGGTTTTACGGGCGTTCACCGCCGGAATGTACTGCACGAGCCAATCGCCGAAGCGGTCGCTCTCCAGGCGGGGCGCGGGGTCAAGAATCCTGCTGATGTCCCGTCCCGCGGGTGCGCTACGGTGCCACTTATCGCTGGTGGTACCGGACGCTCGCTTACCGGGGTGATTCTTACGTGCCATGAGCCCTATTCTACCGCGCCCGCTCCTGCCCTCTCCCCCGAGGCTGCGGATACCTGCTAGAGTGGACGGATGCGTATTGTCATTGCTGAATGTTCCGTTGATTACGAGGGCCGCTTGCGCGCCCACCTTCCTCGCGCCACCCGCCTGCTCATGGTGAAGAACGACGGCTCGGTTCTCATTCACTCCGACGGCGGCTCCTACAAGCCCCTGAACTGGATGAGCCCTCCCTGTTCCATGCTGGTGGCTGAGCGTGAGGACGTTCCGCAGAGCATCCGTGAGGACCTGGAGCCCGACGTTCAGCAGCTCTGGACGGTGCAGGCCGCCAAGAGCGACGACCGTCTGCTCATTCGCATCTACAGCATCGAGCACGAGCACTCCACCGACCTGGGCGTGGACCCGGGCCTCATCAAGGACGGCGTGGAAGCCGACCTACAGCGCCTGCTCGCCGAGCAGATCCACACCCTGGGCGAGGGCTACTCCCTCGTGCGCCGCGAATTCCCCACCGCGATTGGCCCGGTCGACATCATGGCGAAGGATGCGCACGGCGTCTCCGTGGCGGTCGAGCTCAAGCGTGTGGGAGATATCGACGGCGTTGAGCAGCTCACCCGCTACCTGGAGCTGCTCAACCGTGACCCGCTGCTAGCGCCGGTGCAGGGCGTATTCGCCGCTCAGACCATCAAACCGCAGGCCCGCACCCTGGCCGAGGACCGCGGCATCCGCTGCGTGAGCCTGGACTACGACGCCATGCGCGGCGTGGACGACAGCGCGGACCGCCTGTTCTAAGCAGCTCTAGACAACTCATAGGGGTGCTTCCTGTGCTTTGGGAAGCGTCCCTCTTTCTGCGCACACGATGTAGCCCGGATACGCCAATCGCCGGTGCCTCACCCCTTGCGAGGTCGGGCACCGGCGATTGCTATATCACCGAGTCCAGGCGGGACCTAGACCCGTGCGTGCTTGGCGGCGATGGTCACGTGATCGTTCGAGACGGTCAAGAAACCAGCGTTGAGGGTGGTCTTAATGGTTTCGCCCTCAACAGGTTCGATGAGCAGCTCGCCGTCCTGTGCCAGCAGTGCGCAGGTGGGGATCATGCCCGGCAGAATACCGAGCTCACCGTCGACGGAACGTGCGCGAACGTAGTTCGCCTCACCGGTCCACACCGTGCGCTCACGGGAAACAACTTCAACCTTCAGAGCCATAATTACTTAGCTCCAGTCTGTGCCTTGATTTCCTCGTAGCGGCGCATGACGTCGTCCATACCACCAATGTTGTAGAAGGCCTGCTCGGGGATGTGGTCCACATCGCCGTTGCAGATCATCTGGAAGGACTCGATGGTGTCCTTCAGCGGCACGGTCGAACCCTCGACACCGGTGAACTGCTTTGCAGTGTAGGTGTTCTGGGAGAGGAACTGCTCGATACGACGTGCGCGAGCCACGACAATCTTCTGCTCCTCGGATAGCTCGTCCACACCCAGAATTGCGATGATGTCCTGCAGTTCCTTGTTTTCCTGCAGAATAGCCTTCACGCGAATTGCGGTGTCGTAGTGCTCCTGACCGATGTACTGTGCGTCCAGAATTCGGGAGGTGGAGGACAGCGGGTCAATTGCCGGGTACAGACCGCGCGATGCGATTTCACGAGAGAGCTCGGTGGTCGCATCCAGGTGCGCGAAGGTGGTTGCCGGCGCCGGGTCGGTGTAGTCATCCGCAGGCACGTAAATTGCCTGCATGGAGGTGATGGAGTGACCGCGGGTCGAGGTGATGCGCTCCTGCAACAGACCCATTTCGTCGGCGAGGTTCGGCTGGTAACCCACTGCGGAGGGCATACGGCCCAGCAGGGTGGAAACCTCAGAACCTGCCTGAGTGAAACGGAAGATATTGTCGATGAAGAGCAGCACGTCCTGATTCTTCACATCGCGGAAGTACTCCGCCATGGTCAGACCGGTCAGTGCCACGCGCAGACGGGTTCCCGGGGGCTCATCCATCTGGCCGAACACGAGGGCGGTGTCCTTCAGAACGCCTGCCTCTTCCATTTCGACCCACAGGTCGTTACCCTCACGGGTACGCTCGCCCACACCGGTGAACACGGAGGTACCACCGAAGTTACGAGCCACACGGGTAATCATTTCCTGGATCAGCACGGTCTTACCCACGCCTGCACCACCGAACAGACCAATCTTACCGCCCTTGATGTAGGGGGTCAGAAGGTCGATGGACTTGATGCCGGTCTCCAGCATCTCGGTGGAGCCTTCCAGCTCCGCGAAGCCGGGGGCGGCACGGTGGATCGGCCAGTAGGTGTCGGCCTTGATTTCGGAGTTCGGCACGTCGAGGGCGTCACCGAGCACGTTGAAGAGGTGACCCTTCACGCCGTCACCGACGGGAACGGAAATCGGTGCGCCGGTGTCGACCACAGCCTGACCGCGGACCAGGCCGTCGGTCTGCTGCAGGGAGATGGCGCGAACAATCGAGTCGCCCAGATGCTGAGCGGTCTCGAAGGTGATGGTGCGGGTGCGGCCGTCGAGGGTCAGCTCGGTAGTCAGAGCGTTGTAAATCTCGGGGACCTGACCGGCGGGGAACTCGACGTCGACCACGGGGCCGATGACGCGGGCAATACGACCCGTTGCGCCCTGAGTCGGTGCGGAGACCGAATCGTTGTAGGTGGCAGTCATATTTCTCACTTACTTAGAAAGTTTGGACAGTTGATGGCTTCGTTGGCGTACCAATACTAGGAGCCGAGGGCGTCTGCGCCGCCCACGATTTCGGAGAGCTCCTGAGTAATTTCCGCCTGACGTGCGTTGTTCATCAAACGGGTGTACTTGGTAATCAGCGTCTCAGCGTTGTCACCCGCGGTCTTCATTGCGCGCTGGCGGGATGCCAGCTCACTTGCCGCTGCCTGCAGCAGGCAGGAGAAGATGCGGGAGGCGACGTAGCGCGGCAACAGCGCGTTGAGCACTTCCTCAGCGGAGGGCTCGAACTCGAAGGATGCCGCCTGCTCGTACTCAGCCTTGGTCAGTTCCTGATCGGGAACGATTTCCTCACCCATAGCCTTTGCGTCACCCACGTGGATGGGCAGCAGGCGCAGGATCTTGGGTTCCTGAACAACCATCGACTTGAATTCGGTGTACACGATGTGCAGTTCGTCCACGCCGCCCTCTTCGAAGGGCAGATCGTAGGCTTCGAGCAGCGCGTCACGGATCTCGACGGCGGTTTCGACGCGGGGTGCATCGGTGTGGCCCTCCCACGCACGGGCATAGGGGCGCTCACGGAACTCGAAGTACGACTTGGCCTTACGGCCCACCAGGTACAGCTGTACCTCCTGGCCGTTAGAGCGCAGCCTCTCAATCAGAGATTCGGTGCGGCGCAGGATGGCGGAGGAGTACGAGCCGGCCAGACCGCGGTCACTGGTGACGACCAGGATTGCGGAGCGGCGGTGTTCGTAGGTGCCAAACTCGTGCGGCTTGTAAATCAGCGGGTGCTGAATACCCTTCTGGGTCGCAACCGCAGTCACCACGCGGGTCAGAGCGTTCGCGTAAGGGCCAGCTGCCTGAGCAGCGTTACGAGCCTTGTTAATGCGGGAGGTCGCGATCATCTCCATCGCCTTGAAGATCTTCTTCATGGACGACGTCGAAGCAATCTTCTGTCGGTAAACCCTAATCTGGGCTCCCATAGAGCTTCCTTTCTCCTGCTCGTCTGCCCCGCCCCGACCCTAGAGCCGGGGCGGGCAGGGAGCGAGGACTAATCGCTAACCGATGGTTTCCTGGGTGATGTCGCTATCGCGAGCTGCCTTGTGCTCCTCGTGACCTGCGTCAACGAGGTGGCTGCTGCCCTCAGACTGGAAACCCTGCTTGAACTCGGTCACCGCGGTCTTCAGAGCGGCAACGGTGTCGTCCTCAAGCTTGCCGGAGGAGGCAATGTCGGTCAGGACCGAGGTCTTGTGACGCAGGTACTCGATGAAGCCTGCCTCGAAGCGCAGCACGTCGGAGACCTCAATGTCGTCGAGGTAGCCGTTGGTGCCAGCCCAGATGGAGACAACCTGCTCCTCGACGGCGTACGGGGTGTACTGCGGCTGACGCAGCAGCTCGGTCAGGCGGGAACCGCGGGTCAGCTGAGCCTTGGTGGCATCGTCCAGGTCGGATGCGAACATCGCGAACGCTTCCATCGCACGGTACTGTGCCAGCTCCAGCTTCAGGGTACCGGAGACCTTCTTCATAGCCTTGGTCTGTGCGGCACCACCAACGCGGGACACGGAGATACCGACGTCCACTGCCGGGCGCTGGTTAGCGTTGAACAGATCGGACTGCAGGAAGATCTGGCCGTCAGTAATGGAGATGACGTTGGTCGGGATGAAGGCGGAAACGTCGTTTGCCTTGGTCTCAATGATCGGGAAGCCGGTCATTGAGCCTGCGCCCAGGTCATCGGAGAGCTTAGCGCAACGCTCCAGCAGGCGGGAGTGCAGGTAGAAGACGTCACCGGGGTATGCTTCACGTCCCGGCGGGCGACGCAGCAGCAGGGACACGGCGCGGTATGCTTCTGCCTGCTTCGACAGGTCGTCGAAGATGATGAGGACGTGCTTGCCGCCGTACATCCAGTGCTGGCCGATAGCCGAACCGGTGTAGGGTGCCAGGTACTTGAAGCCGGCTGCGTCGGATGCGGGAGATGCCACGATGGTGGTGTACTCCAGCGCGCCGCGGGTCTCCAGGGTGTGGCGGACAGCCGCAATGGTGGATGCCTTCTGGCCAACGGCCACGTAGATGCATCGAACCTGCTTGTCCGGGTCACCGGAAGCCCAGTTGTCCTTCTGGTTCAGGATGGTGTCGATCGCGATAGCGGTCTTACCGGTCTGGCGGTCACCAATGATCAGCTGACGCTGACCGCGGCCGATCGGAATCATCGAGTCGATTGCCTTCAGACCGGTCTGCAGCGGCTCGTGAACCGACTTACGCTGGGTCACGCCGGGAGCCTGCAGCTCCAGTGCGCGACGGCCTTCAGCCTCGATGGGTCCCAGGTCGTCAATCGGGTTACCCAGGGGGTCAACAACGCGACCGAGGTACGCGTCGCCAACGGGCACCGAGAGAACCTCACCGGTGCGGTGTACAACCTGACCCTCTTCAATACCGGTGAAGTCACCCAGGACAATCACACCAATATTGCGGGTATCCAGGTTCTGTGCGAGGCCGAGGGTGCCGTCTTCGAAACGAAGCAGCTCATTCGCCATCACCGAGGGCAGACCCTCGACGCGAGCGATACCGTCGGAGGCCGATACAACTCGACCCACCTCAACACGTTCTGCATTGCCGGGTTCGTAAGACGCTGCAAACTCGTTCAGCGCATTACGGACATCGTCGGCATTGATGGTCAGTTCGGCCATCTTGTGTCCCTGCTCTCTCATTGTGGTTACGTTCCATCAATGGAACTAACCGAAACTTGCAATTCGGGTTCAACGGGCGGGCCATGCCGCCTCCGCGTTGGAGGAGGCATACGCCGCGCACCCGCCTACCCGAGGTATCTTCTAAATCACCGTTGCGACGAACGGTTCAGCGTCGCTAGCTTGAGCCGCTAGCCGATGGAACGAGACAGGTCGGACATACGGGTCTCGACGGTACCGTCGATCACCTCGTCGCCCACCTGAACACGCAAACCGCCCAGAACGGCGGGATCCACCGAAACGTCGAGCTTCAGCTCGCGGCCGTACACGGCGTTGAGTGCACGACCGAGACGTTCAAGCTGTGCCTGCGACAGGTTGATTGCGCTGGTAACGCGTGCAATGTAACGGTTCTGTCGCTTGACGATGATTTCTGCGAACTCGTCGGCAGCCCGCGCGGCGTGAAGGCCACGAGGATTAGAGCCAACTCGTTCGAGCAGAAGCACACCCTCGGCGGTGGTGGCGGGGCCACCGAGCGCCACGGCGAGCTTCTTCTTTGCTTCTTTGCTTGCCTGATGGTCGGACAGCGCTTCCTGCGCCTGAGCGTTGGAATCAACGGTACGCACAAAGGTGAGTAGTTCGTTGAGTACCTCGTCCAGGGCATCCACGCCACCGCGAGACTGAGCCGATGCGATCACGGCGAGCACCGCTGCACGTTCCAGAGCATCCGACAGGTCGGAATCCTCGGACCAGCGCTGAGCCACCGCGTTGGTGAGCACAGCCATGGCCTGCGAAGAGATCTTACCGTCGAAAACGGAATTGACGATTCCCTGGCGGGCCGCTGCGTCACGCGAAGAATCGGTGACGGCGCGGCGAAGGGTGCCGTTGTGGTCGAGCACGTCGACCAGTGCGAAAAGCTCGCCCGCAAGCTTCAGAGGCTGCAGGGAAGCGTGGGCTTCCAGAACCTCTTCCACCTTGCTCAGTGATTCAGTAGATACTCCTGCCATTACCGAGCCGCACCTGCGTTCTGCTTCTCGGTTTCAAGGTCAGCAAGAAAACGATCTACCACACGGGCCGATCGCTCATCATCGTTGAGGGCTTCGCCCACAATCTTGCCGGCAAGGGTGGTAGCCAGAGTGCCAACCTCGGAACGGAGGGACACTGCTGCTGCCGCACGCTCTGCCTCGATAGCCTTCAGCGCGTTATCGCTAATGCGCTGTGCTTCAGCGGTTGCACGCTCGCGAGCGTCGGCAATGATTGCCTCGCCCTCTGCGCGTGCCTCTTCACGAATCTTCTGAGCCTCCAGTCGAGCGCTTTCGAGCTGCTGGGTGTACTCATCGCGAGCCGCTGCAGCCTCTGCCTGTGCCTTCTCGGCCTTGGCAAGGCCACCTTCGATTGCTTCCTTACGGTCCTGGTAGATCTTCTCGAACGCCGGGACGACGTACTTAGCAACGATGTAGTAGAGGATCAGGAATCCGATGAGGGTAATGACAATTTCCCCGACGTCGGGAATGAGGGGGTTCGAAGTTGCCTCCGCTCCCCCTTCGCTTGCCAGATAAATCATGGAGGGAATCCTGTTCTATGGGATGGGTCGTTTAGGATGTGGCGGAGCCGGTTACTTGATGAAGACGAGAACCAGGCCCAGAATTGCCAGTGCCTCGACCACTGCGAAGCCCAGGAACAGCATGGGCTGCAGGGTCTTCTGGGACTCGGGCTGACGAGCAACGCTGGTCATGTATGCCGCGAAGATCAGACCCACGCCGATGCCGCCGCCAATAGCTGCCAGACCGTAGCCAACCGCAGTGATGGAACCAACCATTATTTTTCCTTTCAACAGTGTTCGACCGGGAACATACCCGGACCGAACAGAGTTTGGTTTGAGTTAATAACCCGCACAGTGAACGTGTGGGTTGCTTTATTCACGCCCAATGACGAACGCGAAAACCTAATAAAAATCTAAAGTGTCAGCGAACCGATTAGTGTCCCTCAGAAACCGAGCCCTGCAGGTACACAGCCAGCAGCAGAGCGAACACATAAGCCTGGATGCACTGAATCATGAATTCCAGGAAGTACAGGAACATGCCCAGAGCACCGGGAGCAATAGCAGCCAGGTAGCCGATACCGCCCAGAGCCTCAACCATGTAGGTCACCATGCTGGATGCAACCATCAGCGCCACGTGACCACCGAACATAGTGGCGAACAGACGCAGTGCGTGGGTTGCGGGGCGAATCAGCATGTTCGAGAAGAACTCGATCGGAATCAGAATGGGGTAGATCCAGAACGGCAGGCCCGCAGGCATGGTGATGTCCTTGAAGAAGCCGCCCAGGCCCTTGCGCTTGATGCCCACGCCGACCCAGGTCAGGTATGCCACGCCAGCCAGCGCGTAGGCGCTACCGGGGTGGGAGAAGGAGGGCAGCTGGATGAACGGAATCGCGCCGTAAAGGTTGTTCACCAGAACAAAGAAGAAGGAGGCGAACAGAATCGGGACGAAAGGCTTGTAGTGCTGAACACCCAGGGTTTCCTTGCCGAGGGTGTTGCGAGCAAACAGGTAGCCGGACTCAGCGATGAACTGAGTCTTTCCGGGAACCATGGCACGCTTGCGCGCTGCGGTGAGGAAGAAGACCGCAATAATCACCACGGAGAGTAGCACCAGCGCGTTCTGCTTACCAAAGGCGAAATCACCAATGGTGAAGAAGGGGGGAAGATGCATGTCTTCGGGGTTTGGCGGAACATAGGCCCCGGCTTCCGCGAGGATCAACCCGTTCTCGATCAAAGCAAGTCCTTTCTTGCTGCTTGTGGCTATCAAGAGCCCATGCCAGCTCTTGCGTGACTGACATGCTAACTACATGGATGAATGTGTGACCTAGCGGTCCGCGTTCAATGACCTAGCGGTCCGTATTCTGCCTGGCCATATGGGTGAAGACGAGGGTTAAACCCCCGATGGCGCCGATTAAGACGCCAACCCATACCATCCAGGTGGTGGAGAAGACCAGGTCACCGAGGTAACCAATACCTCCCCACACCGCAACGCCGATGATCAGGTAGAGAATTGACATCACGGCGCCGGAGAGACCTCCGCCGGATACCAATTCTCCGGTGGTGCGAAGCTTTCGATCTCCGTCCCACCACTTCTTCTCCTCGGCCAAACGTATATTCCTTTCAAACACCTATCGTGTTACCGACTATGGTCTTCCGAGTCGGTGTCGAAGTACAAAATTCTCAATCGTGCAATGCTGACTGTCTCAATAACAATCCACAGAATCACGCCGGTGCATGCGCCTGCGAGAGTCCAACCGTGCCTCATGTTCTCTGGGAACGGAACAAACATCAACACCAGACCGAGCAGGGCAATCTTCACAAGGTAGCTCACCACCAGCGATTTGGGTACGCCCCAGTCGAAAATGGGAGCAACAAGCATAACCAATACGCCCAGAGTGAAGCATATATAGATTATCAGAAAGCCCAATGTTATTCCTAGCGCGCCCACGGGGCCCGCAAACAGGCACGCACTCATCATACCGCCGAACCAAGCCAGCAAAGAGCATGCCGATACCCTGTAGAACAAAAATTTCCAGGAAAGCTCTTGACTCTCGTAAGAAGATGCCCTCAGTCCTACCCGGGCACGCTCTCGGCGACGTTCCCGCTGCCTCCTACGCTCCGCGGGTGGGTACCACAGAACATCGGCCACGCGCCTCCAGACAGGCTCTGCTACAGCCTCCTGTTGAGGTTGTGGCGACTTAGACACCATTAGTGTTTCTCCCCACGGTTCTGTTTCGACTGAGGCGCAGAAGAGTGCTCATTAGAAGGCTGCTCCGCGCAATCTTTCACCGAGTCCGGAATGATGGGCGCGGGATGCAGAGAGGTCGGTTCCACCCGCTCCGGGGTTGCGGGAACACCGGTCGCAGAAGAAGACGAGGTGCCCCGACCCGCCTTCTTCGGGGCTGCCGGCTGCTCCGCGGGAGAAGCCGACGAGGGGGTACCGGCCTCGGCAGAGGAGCCGCCCTTCGCCGCCTTCGTCAGGTCAATCGTTGAGCTGGGGGCTTCACCACCAAAAAGCTGCGGCATGCGTAGGTACACGGCCAGCACGGCGAGCGCCACAAGCACCACGCCGAGCGCGGCAAAACCAGCACCCGAGGTGTACAGGTCGGAGGCGAAGGCCAGCAGGACCCACACCAAAATCGTCACGCCCGTGACCACCGCGGTCGATCCCAGGTGGCTGAAGCCCACGTCCGTCAGGCGCTGATACACGT
Source organism: Rothia sp. HMSC062F03 (assembly GCF_001836905.1). Taxonomy (NCBI): domain Bacteria; kingdom Bacillati; phylum Actinomycetota; class Actinomycetes; order Micrococcales; family Micrococcaceae; genus Rothia; species Rothia sp. HMSC062F03. Next base: position 35,873 of record NZ_KV830868.1, read on the forward strand.
GAGTGCGGTGCGGCTTGTACCACTGCTCCCCCGCCATGAAGCGGCGGAAGAGAGTCGAACCGGCATCGGCCAGATAGGTAACGAGAGGAGCGAAGGCCAGCAGCACCGGAACGTCAGCAAACCAGGCGCCCACCGCCAGAGTACCCAGGGCCGTACCCAGCACGTAGGAACCGGCATCCCCCAGAAAGACGTTCTTGCCCGGGCGCACGTTCCACGGCAGAAACGCCAGGTACGCGCCGGCCACCGCCACACCCGCCATAGCCAGCCAGGGCAGGTTGACCATCCAACCGGTCAGCGCGTACGCCAAACCGGCCACCAGGCCGTGAGCACCCGAGATGCCGTTGATGCCGTCCATAAAGTTGGCCACGTTAATGTAGCCCGCGATGAACACGGCACCGACCACCACCAGCAGCGGGTTGGTACCCTGAACCGTCGCAAAACTGACGCTCACCAGCACACCGATGACCAGCTGCAGGGCAGCGCGACGAACGATACTCACGCCGCGAATATCTTCGAGCCAGCCCAGGGCCAGGGAGAAAAGCATGGCGGCGGCAATCGTGATGGCCAGCTGCAGGGACTCGGCGGAGCGGTAGGTCCAGCCCAGCAGGGTCGCCACGAGGAAAGCCAGCAGGGTCGCCGCGGCCGTCGCCAGGCCCATGCCGCGGTAGGTCGGCGTGGTGTGCGAGGACCGTTCGTTGGGGATGTCCACCATGTCGTAGCGGTGCAGAATCGGACGCACCGCAAAGGGCAGGAGGGCACCGGCAATCACCGCAAGAACGAAAATGCTCGTTAGCTCGGGAAAGGAGGTCATGATGGCTCCGGGTCGTACTGTCTCGTGAATGTGTTTATCGTGTGGCTCTGCCGGCCCCGGGGCACCGGGAAGACGCTCCGATAGGGGGCGGCGCCGAAGAGCCGGTCGTTTAGAAGGTCTGCGCGTTCTCCAGGGTGCGCGGATCGGGTGCGCGCTCCAGGCCGTGGCGTTCGTAGCCGCTGTGCTCGCGGTAGTTCTGAATCCACAGCTCGTAATCCAGCTCGTCCGGGTTCAGGGCCGGCGCGCTCGAGCGTGAAATGTAGCGGTTCTCCTCGCTGGGCACGAGCTTCTCCGTATCGCCGAAGAGCGTCTCGTCTAGCTTCTCGCCCTTGCGCAGGCCAATCTCCTTGATTTCAACGTCGTAGCGTTCGTAGGCCTGGCGCATCGCCTTGGCCACGTCCAGGATCTTGACCGGTTGCCCCATGTCCAGCACCATGACCTCGCCCGGACGGCCAATCGCACCGGCCAGCATCACGAGCAGGCAGGCATCCGCGATGAGCATGAAGTAGCGGGTCGCGCGCTTATCGGTCAGGGTAATCGGGCCGCCAGAGAGAATCTGCTTGGTGAAGAGCGGCTTAATCGAGCCGCGCGAACCAAACACGTTGCCGAATCGCACCGAAACGTAGGTGTTGCCGGTCTTCTCGCCAAAGTACGCGGTCAGGCGCTCCGCCACGCGCTTGGACTGGCCCAGGGCCGTCTTCGGGTCCGCCGCCTTATCGGTCGAGACGTTCACGAAGGTCTTCACGCCCACAGCCTCGGCGGCACGCAGCACGTTCAGGGTGCCCAGGGAGTTCGTCTTCCAGGCCTCCTGCGGGTAGGCCTCCAGCGCCGACACGTGCTTCAGCGCGGCGGCATGGAACACCACCTCGGGGCGGCGCTCCCGGAAAATCTCCAGCAGGGTATCGCCCTCGCGAATATCCGCGAGGATGATGCGGTCGTCGTCCAGGCTTGACTCGTGCGTAATCGACACCTTGGTGTCCATCAGCAGAGTCTCGTCGTGGTCGAGCATCATCAGGGTCTCGGGCTCAAATTCGCTAATCTGGCGGCAGAGCTCAGAACCAATCGAACCGCCAGCACCCGTCACCAGAACGCGCTTGCCGTGCAGGTACGAACGGAGGATATCGCGATCGATATCGTAGTTAATCTCACCGCGGATTACGCGCATCAGGTCGTTATCGCTCGCGTTCACCAGGCGCTCACCCATCAGGCGGGCGTTCGCGCTGCTGATACGCTGCACCTCAACCTTCAGGCGACGCATGCGCTCGCAGAAGGCCTCAAAATAGTCCTCCGGCATATCGGAAATCGTGACGATCACCTTGTGAGTGCCCGATTCGCGAATCGCTCGCTCAAGCTCGCGGTAGGTCGTAATCACCTGGATACCGTGGAACTTAGTGCCGGCCTTCAGCGGGTCATCGTCGAAGACCGCCACGGGGCGCAGCTTCGCCTCCTCATCGTGCAGCATGGAATCCATCACCATGCCGCCGATGAAACCGGCGCCGTACACAATCACCGGTTCGCCCGTCAGCTCACGCACCGCGCCGCGCTCGGTATAGACGCGCTTGGCCATGCGGGCACCGGCCATCATAATCAGGCTGAACGCCGCGGCAATCGCGGGCACACTGTGCGGAATGTGCGGCAGGCCAACAAGCTCATCCACAAAGGAAAAACCGGTCAGCACCACGCCCGTGCTCAACGCCGCCGCCGCGGCGCGCCACGACTCGTCAAAGGATCCGTAGGAGTACACGCCGTTATAAATCTTGGCTGCCGCCAAACCGAAAATCAGCTGTAGCAGCACCGCCCCGGCGGCCGTAATCGTCAGCGAAATGGGGTGGATGATGTCAAACACCGAGCCATTGCTAAGTAGCACGCTATAGCGCAGCATGTACGCGAACAGCACCGCAAGAACCCAGGCGCTCGAGTCAATCAGCGCCTGCGCAATCAGCCACCACGGCTTGCGCTCGTACAGACGATTCACCAGAACGGCTCCGGAATCGCCCTCCGTCATCAGCGTGCCGCGCTGAGCAGCACGTCGTACCGCCTCGTGGGCGTCAGATTTCAGCTGGGCCATTAAAAGCCTCCTTCAGATGCGGCACCGGTGAAACGGTCCGAAGATGAGCGAGTAGAGGATGCGCGTGCGGCCACGGTGGACAGCGCGCGGAAAGCGTTGCGGCGCAGGGATTCGGGCACGAAGCGGTACACGCTGCGCACCGCCATGTTCTGCGCCCAGCGGGCCTTCGAAATGGCGTGGCCCGTGTACAGTCGGCGTTGAATCGCCCAGTCCTGCTTCCAGGCGTCCACTCCCCCGCGCTTCGTGTAGGCGCCGGCGCCCACGCGGTAGCGCACGAGAGGTGCGGGCAGGTTGCCCAGGCGGTAGCCGGCGTCGCGCAGGCGCATCCACAGCCACCAGTCCTCGGCACCGGGCACGTACTCGTAACCGCCGAGGGTCTGCACGGCGCTCTTACGGAATGCCACCGAGGGGTGGTAGATCGGGTTGCGCGAATCCATGGCGCGGAGCAGTCGTTTGGGCTCGACGATGGCCTCGCGAACCGATTCGACCGCCGAGTTGTTCTCGTTGACCTCGAGCATGGCCGAACCGAGTAGCGCGTAGCCACCCGCGGCCAGGGCCGGAATCAGCTCGGCGAAGCGGGTGGGCTCGGAAATATCGTCAGAATCGGCGCGCGCCACCAGCTCGTAGTTGCAGGCCCGCAGACCCGCGTTCAGGGCCTCGGCCAAACCCACGTTCTGCGGTAGCTCCACGAGCTGAATCGGCGGGCAATCCAGGTTCTCGGCGCGGGCAACCCAGCGGTCCACCACGGCGCGCAGCTCGGGGGTGAGCGGACCGTCCAGGACCAGCACGAGCTCGGAGGGGCGCAGGGTCTGGTTCAGCAGATTCGATTCCAGCGCCTGTTCCAGGTACGCGGGGTTCTCCTTCGCGTACACGCTCATGAGCACCGAGAAGTCGGGGGCGGAGCTCACGCATCCAGCGGCCCCGGCGTTCCCGGTCACGACCGGCTCGGGGTTCGAGGCCGGAACGCCGTAGCGCCCCGGGAAGGTCAGCGGGTAGATGCCCTCCAGCACCCGGCGGTTCGGGGCGGGCGGGCGCAGGCCGTCACGCAGACCGTTCAGGAAGTACCCCAGGTAGGTACGGCGGTCGTCGGTACGAAGCAGGGTGGAGACCCACAGGCGGGCCGAAGAACCACCGTAGAGCAGCTTTTCCAGTGGGTTCAGGGTACGCGAGCGCGTAAACACCCACAGCTTATTGCGCACGTCGTTATAGAAGCGCGGGCCGGGGTTAGCGTTCGTCGTGCCGAAGGTCTTGGTGTGGTGCTTCGCCACCGAGGAAGGCACCGCAATGCCGTCGCGGTGGTGAATCAGGCGGGTCGAGAATTCGAAATCGTCGTTCCAGATGAAGAATTCGGCGATGGGCAGGCCGCCGTTACGGCGGATGGCCTGCGCGTCCATGAGAATCGAGACGAAGGAGGCGCTACGAATCGGGCGGGCCCCCACCGCGCGGGCGCGGGCGTGGCGCTGCTCCCCCGCCGCGAACATCGTGCGAGGGGTGTTCATGGGGTGGTCCTCACCGTTCGTCCACACCACGCGAGAGGCCACCACCGCGGGGCGTTCGGCGGGAACCTCGGAGTAGCCGAGCCACGCCTCAGCGGCCTCGGCCAGGGTGTTCTCGGTCGGCTCGGTGTCATCATCCATGACCCACACGAGGTCGGGGTTGTGGCGTTCCAGGGCGCGGTCGATGCCCACCGCGAAACCGCCGGCGCCGCCCATGTTCTGCCGCAGGGTAATGCGGTCCACCGGCAGGTCGTACTCCAGGGAGTCCAGGTATGCGGCGGTGTCATCGGTGGAAGCGTTATCGACGATGACCACGGCGACCGGGCGCATCCGGCCCGAGGCGATGCCCGCCAGGGTCTTGGGTAGCAAATCGCGACGGTTGTAGGTTACGACCACCGCGACGGTGCGGGGTTCGTGCTGACCGTCATGTTCGGCGGGGTGCTGGGCAGGCGCGGGTCGGTCGCTGTGCTGTTCTGCCATAGTGTTCTCCCTCCGCGGCGCCGAGGCACCTTATCCGTTCAACGTTGAGGCATAATCCTTCTCCGTGCGGGGACCGGGTGTTTCGGCGGTGCCCGCGACGCTCATGTATGAGGATATAACTCTCCAAAGTGACCATTTTACCGGGGTCTTCACCTCGAGGTGAATCTTCCCCCACTAACGCACCCATTATGACGCATATTCAACCTCAATCGGTTGTTTTTCCGTATGTCGGACTGCGCCGGCCCACGGCAGTTCACCCTTCACCGGAGGATGAATTATCCCTAAGGATTAGGCGGAGACATAGGTGGCGGGCGGGTATTACGGCCCGCGGCGAAGCAAGGTGTCGTTCAGCCAATGTTTTCAAGGCTGTTTTCGATGGCTCCCCTGTGCCCGAGCTGTGCCCGTCGTGCGAAAAAGCGACCAAAAACCGGTCACCGCCCCAACAATTCACCATAACCGGTGCAAATATGCGAAAGTTGAAATGACCCTGTTTTTCCCCGCACCGACCGCGGGCTTTTGAGAGGTAAAGACATGTCCGAATCCAGGTGGAAAGTCATTGGCGCCAGCGGCTTTGTTGGTTCCGCCATCGTTGCGCGTCTGAACGCAGAGGGGATCAGCGTCGATCCCATTGAAGCGCCCCGCCTCGCCACCCGCTCCCTTGACGTAGACAGCATTATCGACGAGGCAGAACAGCTGGAGGGCATCATCGATTCCCTCGCAGAAGCCTTCGCCAGCGCGCAGGTCGTGGTGAACGCCGCCGGCCTCGCCGCCCCGAACATGCAGGACCTGCCCCCGCTCATGGGTGCGAACGCCCTGCTGCCGGCTGTCATCGCGATTGCCGCCCAGCGCACCGGCGTGCGCCGCGTCATTCATCTCTCCTCTGCCGCGGTGCAGGGCCCCCGCCCCGTGCTCGACGCATCCGAGGAGACCGCCCCCTTTAGCGCCTACTCGTTCTCCAAGACCCTTGGCGAGGAAGCGCTGCTCGACCTGCAGGATTACTTCCTGGAGGAGCATCCCGAGAGCGCACCCGAGCTGTGCATCCTGCGCGCAACCAGCGTTCAGGGTCGCGGCCGCCGCACGACCGAGCTCTTTGCCAAGATGGCCTCCTCCCCCTTCGCATCGGTGGCCGGTGCGGGCCAGGGCAAGTCCCCCGTCTCCAGCGTGTACGCGCTGGCCGAGTTCGTGGTGATGCTCGGAACCTTCCCCGGCGAGCTGCCCACCATCGTGCTGCAACCCTGGGAAGGCGCAACCGTCGCCTCCGCATCGCTGGATGCGGGCCGCCGCAAGCCCCATCACCTGCCCGAGTGGCTCTGCCGCGCGGCCATCAAGGCCGGCTACAAGGTATCTGAGCTCATGAACGATAGGTTCTCCGGCTCCGTGCGTAAGGTCGAGGTCATGTGGTTCGGTCAGGGTATTGACGATTCCTGGGCCCGCAAGAACAACCTGCTACCCACCCCGCGCGTGCGCGAGGTGTTGCGCACCGCCCACACGGCACTGGGTAAGAAGAAGGACCGCCGCTTCGCCAATAGCTAGGTGGCGCCGCCCCCGGCGAGAAAGCAGCCTAACGCGCGCGAGATAGCATAAGGGAACGCCCGATACATCTGTTGATGTATCGGGCGTTCCCTTAAGTTTTACTCCTGAGTTTTAACCGTGGCCGGGCCTACAGGTGATCCTCGGCGGCTTCCGGAGCCTCGGTCTTAGCATCAGCCTCGGTCTTGGCTTCAGGTTCGGTCTTCTTCTGCTCAGCCTTCGCTTCAGTCTTCGGGGCGGCGGGTACCTCGCCAAAGACCAGGGCACGTGCGGTATCGGCAGGGACGGGCTGAACCCGCGGCTCATCCGCGCGAATCGGCTTGGGAGTGTTGTCGCGGTAGCCGCGCGAGCGCTCCTGGTCCACCGAGCTGATGCCGAAGCCCGAACCCAGCGCGCTCGTAGCGCCCAGCAGGGAGGCGGCAATCGAACCAGCCGCGGGCGCCTCGGCGCGGCGGGCGGGTTCGCCGCTCACCGTGTGGGTGCTGTCCCACTGCTCGTAGGCTTCGTCCAGGCCCTCCTGCTCGTCCAGCGCCTGCTGGGAGGCGTCCGAGGTGTTCGACGCGCTCTGCGATGAGGCCTGCGCCTCCTCAACCTTGCGGGCCGCCTGTTCGTCGGCCTCGGCGCGGGTCAGAATCGAGGGGATCACCTCGCGGAGCTCCTCAACGGGAATCGCGCCCTCGCGCACCACCACGTAGGGGAACGAGGTGCAGTCCAGGATGGTCGAGGGAGCCGGCTCGCGTTCGGTCACCACCGTGACGCCGTCCTCGTTGGGTTCTGATTCGTGCGGCTTCGGGCGGGGGCCACCGTCAATAATCACCGCGACGTCCTCGCCCAGGGAGTCCATGGCGGCCTGGGCGGTCGCGGCAGCCTCCTGGCCGGTCTTGTTAGCGCTCGAGACGGCCAGCGGGCCGTGCTCGGTCAGCAGCTTCAGGGCAAACTCGTCGTCGGGAACACGCACCGCGACGGTGCCTCGGGTCTCGCCCAGGTCCCAGCTCAGCGAGGGGTAGGCGTGAAGAATGACGGTCAGCGCGCCGGGCCAGAAACGGTAGCCCAGGTCGTAGATGTCGTCCGGAACGTCATCCACCACGCCGGCGAGCGCCGCGATATCAAAGATGAGTACGGGCGGCGGCATGGTGCGGTCGCGGCCCTTATCTGCCAGCAGTTTGGCAACGCCCTGATGCGAGAAGGCATCGGCGGCAATACCGTAGACGGTATCGGTGGGCATCACAATCGTGTCGTGCGCCTTGAGGGCCTCGCGGGCGGCGTCCAGCGCCTCGCGGGTCTCGGTTTCAGTCGTTACGGGGTACAGCTTTGCAGTCACGGGTTATATTGTCTCACGTTTTATGGATTGCGGCGATACGCCGGGGAGGGTGCGCGTCACGGGGTTGACGCGTCGCGCCTCGTCGGCGGCTGATGCGACGGTTAGGATGCGCGGCGGCTCCGTTCGGTGGCCCCGCCCGGCTCGGAGGCTAGGAGTCGGCCCCGATGCTAGGAACCTGCGGCGGCAGGTTTGTAGCCCGCGCTGTGCCGGGGCCTGCCGTTCAGGTCCCGTACCGGGTAGCACCGTTCGAAGCCAACGCGCGCCAGGAGCTCAGCGACGGCCCCTTCCTGGGTGTCGTCGTGCTCCATCATGAAGAAGCCTCCGGGGGCCAGCAGCTCGTAGGCGCGCGCGGCGATGGCGGAGGGCATCTTCAGGCCGTCCGCTCCCCCGCCGTACAGCGCCATCTCCGGGTCGTGCAGGGCGGCCTCCGGGTCGGCAGGCACGTTCGCCGACGGAATGTACGGCGGGTTGGAGAGCACCGCATCGAAGCGGCCAGCCAGCTCGGTGAGGGCGGTGAGGGCGTCCCCCTGCACCAGGTGCACGCCGAGCGACTCCAGGTTCTTGCGGGCGTAGGGGATGGCCTCTTCGGAGAGCTCCACCGCGAAGACCTGGGCGTTCGGCAATTCGCTCTTGACCGCCGCCGCAATGGCGCCGGACCCTGTGCACAGGTCGACGATGCGCAACTGACCGGTCGCCGACTCGGCGCGTGCGCTCAGCACCTTGAGGGCTTCTTCGACGAGCAGTTCCGTTTCGGGCCGGGGTACGAATACGCCCGGCCCAACGGACAGCTCCAGGTGATGGAAGGGGGCACGCCCGGTGATGTGCTGCAGCGGCTCGCGCGCGGCGCGGCGGGCAACCAGCGCCTCGTACTCTGCGACCTGCGCGGGGGTGAGCCGCTCCCCCATCAGCGCCGCGTGCTGTAGGCGCGAACGCGAGCCGCCGTGGAGCAGGTGCGCGGCGAGTAGCTCGGCGTCCACGCGGGGGCTGGGCACCTGCGCCAGTGCCGCGGTGGCGCGCACAAGTACCTGTGCGAGTTCTTCCCCGCGCGGGTCGTGCACATTCACCTTCATGAGCTCTCTCCTCCTATCTTGACGACACACTGCCTGTCACAACATATAGCTGAGGGGCTCCACCGCCGCAGCGGCGAGCCCCTCACCAACGTTTCATGCCGAATCAAAAAATCGGCATAAGCCTATACAGAACCTACGTCTGCACGGAACTACTTCTGCACAGGGTTACTTCTGTTCCTGGCCCACCTGAGCGAGGCGGTGCGCCTCATCCATCTCAATAGCGGACTGAACCACCGGCTCCAGGTCGCCGTTCAGCACGGCGTCCAGGTTGTATGCCTTGTAGCCGGTACGGTGATCGGCGATGCGGTTCTCCGGGAAGTTGTAGGTACGGATGCGCTCCGAACGGTCCATGGTGCGCACCTGCGAAGCACGGTGTGCCGCGTTCTCGGCGTCAATCTGCTCCTGCTGGTGAGCCAGCAGTCGCGCACGCAGCACGCGCATCGCGGCTTCACGGTTCTGCAGCTGAGACTTCTCGTTCTGCATCGCCACGACAATACCGGTCGGCAGGTGGGTAATACGCACCGCCGAGTCGGTGGTGTTCACCGACTGACCACCGGGGCCCGAAGAACGGTACACGTCAATCTTCAGGTCGTTCTGGTTAATCTCGATTTCCTCGGGCTCATCCACCTCGGGGAACACCAGCACACCGGCGGCGGAAGTGTGAATACGGCCCTGAGACTCGGTCGCCGGAACACGCTGCACGCGGTGCACGCCACCCTCGTATTTCAGGTGCGCCCACACGCCCTCAGCCGGCTCATTCGAGGAGCCCTTAATAGCAATCTGGGCGTCCTTGTAACCACCCACGTCGGTGCTGGTCGAAGAAATAATCTCGGTCTTCCAACCCTTGTGCTCAGCGTATCGCATGTACATGCGCAACAGGTCGCCCGCGAACAGGGCGGCCTCGTCACCACCGGCACCGGCCTTCACCTCAAGAATGACGTTGCGGCCATCGTCCGGGTCACGCGGAATCAGCAGGCGGCGCAGCTTCTCCTGAGCTACCTCCAGCTCCTCCTCCAGGCCGGGAATCTCCGCGGCGAACTCCGGGTCCTCCTCGGCCATCTCGCGGGCGGCCTCGAGGTCGTCCTTGAGCGAGGTGTACTTGTTGTAGGCGGTCACGATACCGGTCAGCTCCGCGTAGCGGCGACCCACTCGGCGTGCCTTACCCTGATTCGACTGCACGGCGGGATCGGCCAGCTGATTCTGCAGGTCAGCGTGCTCGTCCAGCAGAACCTGAATAGATTCAAACATTCTGTTCTCTCTTCCATCTCCCGCACTTTACGCCGCACGGGCGGGCACTAGAATTCGTCACTCCCCTGACGGGGCGCCTCGCTGGGAGGCACGGGTGAACGCCTCACGCGCCCCACCGTCGTACCGGGGTGGGGCGCGTGAAACACGGGTCTTAGTCGACCAGGCGCAGGCCGTTCTTCTGCACCGTGAGCAGGAACTCCACGTTGCTTTCAGTCTTGCGTAGCTGGTTGGTCAGAACGCCCAGGGCCTGCTCGGGCTCCATGCCGGCCAGGGCACGGCGCAGACCCCACATGATCTTGATTTCGTCCGGGGAGAGCAGGTTCTCTTCGCGGCGAGTACCGGAGGCGTTGATGTCCACGGCCGGGAAGATACGCTTGTCGGCCAACTGGCGGGACAGACGTAGCTCCATGTTACCGGTGCCCTTGAACTCTTCGAAGATCACTTCGTCCATCTTCGAGCCGGTCTCGACCAGGGCGGTAGCCAGAATGGTCAGCGAACCGCCCTCTTCGATGTTGCGGGCGGCACCGAAGAACTTCTTCGGCGGGTACAGCGCGGCGGAATCCACACCACCGGAGAGGATGCGGCCCGAGGCGGGAGCCGCCAGGTTGTAGGCTCGGCCCAGGCGGGTCATAGAGTCCAGCAGCACGACCACGTCGTAGCCCAGCTCCACCATGCGCTTAGCGCGCTCAATAGCCAGCTCGGCAACCGTGGTGTGGTCCTCGGCGGGGCGGTCGAAGGTCGAGGCGATAACCTCGCCCTTGACGGTGCGCTGCATGTCGGTCACTTCTTCAGGACGCTCGTCCACCAGGACCATCATCAGGTACACGTCCGGGTTGTTCACGGTAATCGCATTCGCAATGGACTGCAGCATGAGGGTCTTACCGGCCTTCGGCGGCGAGACAATCAGACCACGCTGGCCCTTACCAATCGGGGACACCAGGTCCACCACGCGGGTACCCAGCTTCTTCGGGGTGGTCTCCAGGCGCAGACGCTCCTTGGGGTACAGCGGGGTCAGCTTGGAGAACACGCGGCGGTTAGCGGCCTCTTCAACGCTCTGACCGTTAATCGCCTCAACCTGAACCAGGGCGTTGAAGCGCTGGCGGCTGTTCGACTCGCCCTCGCGCGGCACGCGAATCGCGCCGAGCACGTGGTCGCCCTTACGCAGGTTGTACTTCTTCACCTGGGCCAGGGAGACGTACACGTCGTTGGTGCCCGGCAGGTAGCCGGTGGTGCGCACGAACGCGTAGTTGTCGAGGATGTCCAGCACACCCGAAATCGGTGCCAGCACATCGTCTTCGTTCAGGCGGGGCTCGTTCTCCTCGCGGCGGCGAGCCTGCTTCTCGGTGCGCTCGGCCTGACGGTCACGCTTGGAACGGCGCTCGGTACGCTCGGAGTTCTTACGCTCAGCACGCTCTGCGCGCTCGGCCTGACGGTCACGCTTGGAACGGCGCTCGGTACGCTCTGCGCGTTCGGTGCGTTCGCCGTCCTGATCGCGGCGACGCTCGCGGGTGCGGGTGCGCTTGGAGCTCTTCTCGCCGTCAACGGCGCCGAAGGTCATGTCCAGGGCGGCGTTCAGACTGTCCAGGCTTGCGGTGCCATCGGCGGTGGATGCTTTCAGCTCGGAGGAGTTCGGAGCCGAATCGCCCGGCTCGGAACGCTCAGAGATACGCTCCGCGGCCAGCTCGGCGCGCACATCCAGCGGGGGAAGCTCTGCGGGCTTCTCGTCCTTGCGGCTACGGCGGGTGCGCTTCTCGGACTTCTCCGACTTCTCACCCTTCTCGGAGGCCTCGGGGGCCTCCTGACCCTCGGCGGCGCGGCGAGCGCGAGCACGCTTCTGGGCGGGGGTCTCGTAACGCGAAGAGCGGGTGCGCTTCTCGGACTTCTCAGACTTTTCGGAGCCCTCGGACTCGCTCTTCTCCGCCTTCTCGGCCTGTGCCTCGGCGTCCTTCTGAGCGCGGGTACGGCGGGTACGGCGAGTCTTCTGAACAGGCTCGGAGTCCTTCTCACCCTCGGCGGGAGCCTCAACGGAGGCCTCGGCGGCCTTCTCCTCGGCCTTCGCGGTGGGCTTTTCGGAAGTCTTCTCGGCGGGGGTCTCGGCCTTCGGAGCGGCCGGGGCAGCTACGGCGCCACCACGCTGGTGCTCCTCCAGAGCCTGAACCAGCTCCGCCTTCTTCAGCTTCAGGTAGCCACGAATACCCAGCTGCTGAGCCAGGACGCGCAGCTGCGCGACCTTCAAATTTGCCAGTTCCGGCGCGGTCGATGCCGTGCCGAACTCATCGGTGACAACAATATTTTTTGCCAACTACAATTCCTTTGGTTGTAAGCCCTGAAAATCTTCAGAATAAAGATCGGGCGGGCGCTATAGCGCGGTCAAAGGTTCCTGCGCCGCCGCAGAACGCGGCGACCTGCACCTTCGACTCCCTCGAACCGCGCTGGAGGCGGTTCGCGTCTCTTACCGTACCCGCCGATTCAGACACGGCGAGCACACACGGAAGATAAGGCGCTCTATCATTATGCGTGCACCCCTCATTCATCGGACCTGCACCTGGGGCCGGCGGGTCAAGAATGAACGGTTGGGAGGGTTCAATCGCCGTGACCGAGACCGTACCTTCACGTCGGCACCCTGCGGGTGAGGCATTGTAGAAGGTAAGCTCCCCTCCGATACCCGGCCGGGCACAGGGTCCGGAAAAGGGTGAAGCGGGGTGAGGTACAGAACGTACCCGCGAGGAAGCGTCAATTACGGTCGTCGTCGAACGGCGGGTAGAACCCGCGATAGGACGTTACACGTCCTACTGAGTAACTATAACACCTTCAGTATCAATTTCAAGAGGGAGCACGCGCCACTTCAGACGACGGCCCTCCACCTCGCTCGCGGGGCTCTGCGCCTCGAACTCGGCGATAGCCTCGGCGGCCTGCTGCACCTGCTCATCACCGCGGGCGAAGGTCAGGACGGTCGGGCCAGCGCCCGAAATCACGGCGGCCAGGCCGCGCTCGCGCAGGAAGGCAACCAAGGCGGCCGAAGGCTCCATGGCGGGAACACGGTAGCCCTGATGCAGGTAGTCCACCGTCGCATCCATGAGGTACTCGGGAGCATCCGAGAGCGAACGCACCAGTAGCGCGGAACGCGCCGAATTAGCGGCGGCCCGAGCGTGAGGAATCTCCGCGGGAATCAGGGAACGGGCCAGCTTCGTGGACACCTCGTAGTCGGGCACGGCTACGACCGGACGCACCTGCGGGTGTACCGGAATAATCAGGGAGTGCCACTCCCCCAGCTGTCCCCAGGATACCGAGAGGTTACCGTAAATCGCCGGAGCCACGTTATCGGGGTGACCCTCCATATCGGAGGCGACCTGCAGCATACGCTCGCGGTCCATGCGGTGCTCCTCGGGCAGCAGCGCGCTGGCGGCCGCCACGCCGACAACAATCGCGGAGGCCGAAGAGCCCATGCCGCGCGAGTGCGGAATCTTGTTATCCGCAATCAGCTTCAGCGGGGGCAGCTCCTCCAGGCCGGCCGCCTCAAAAGCCGCCTTCATGGCGCGAACCACCAGGTGGTTTTCGTTGCGCGGAACCTCGGCGCTACCCTCACCCGTCAGCTCAAATTCCAGGCCGGACTCGATGCGCTCAACCCTCAGCTCATCGTAGAATCCCAGGCCCAGGCCCAGGCTGTCGTAGCCGGGACCCAAATTGGCGCTCGTGGCGGGCACGCGCACGGTGACGGATGCGCCCACGGGAATATCAGAAAGGTTCAGGGAAGACATGTGAAGAGGTACCTCGCGATCGGTGACGGAGTGAGCGAGCGGGATGCTGATGATCCGCACATCCGCCATAACAATGGGTGGTGACGGGGTACGGAGCCCCGCCATCATGCAGGTGCACCCCGCCCCGAAAACCGGGACGGAGTGCACCTCGTAGTACGAATAGGCTAGTGCAAATCGAGAATATTTGCCACAGCAACCACATCGAAGGGAGCCTTGGTCGGCTCGACCTTCACGCCGTTCACTGCCTCCAGGGCCCACTGCGGGTCCTTCAGGCCGTGGCCGGTCACGGTGATGACGATGGTCTTACCCTCGGGGGCCTCACCCGCGCGGTGCTTCTTCAGCAGACCCGCCACACCGGCGGCCGAAGCAGGCTCCACGAACACGCCCTCGCGCGAGGACAGCCAGCGGTGCGCCTCGAGAATCTCCTCGTCGGTCACGGCCTCAATCACGCCGCCGGACTCGTCGCGGGCGGCCTCGGCCTTCTCCCACGAAGCGGGGTTACCGATGCGGATCGCGGTTGCAATGGTCTCGGGGTTCTCGATGGGGTGACCCGCCACGATCGGGGCGGCACCGGCGGCCTGGAAGCCCCACATGATCGGGCGCTTGGTGGCCACGGGCTCCAGAACCTCGCCGTCACGGTTGGTGTAGGGCTCGGAGTACTCCTTGTAGCCCTTCCAGTACGCGGTGATGTTACCGGCGTTGCCGACCGGCAGCAGGTGGTAGTCGGGAGCGTCACCCAGGGTGTCGACGACCTCGAAGGAACCAGTCTTCTGACCCTCGATACGGTAGGGGTTCACCGAGTTCACCAGGAACACGGGGTAGTTCTCGCTGAGCTTGCGAGCAATCTCCAGGCAGTTATCGAAGTTGCCGTCAATCTGGATGATGTCGGCACCGTGAGCAATCGCCTGGGAGAGCTTACCCATGGAAATCTTGCCGTCCGGAACCAGCACGGCGCAGCGCAGGCCGGCCTGCAGCGCGTAGGCTGCGGCGGAAGCGGAGGTGTTACCGGTCGAAGCGCACACCACTGCCTTCGCGCCGTCACGCTTAGCGGCGGTCATGGCGCTGGTCATGCCGCGGTCCTTGAAGGAACCGGTCGGGTTCATACCCTCGAACTTCAGGTAAACGGTGTTGCCGGTCTCGGCGGACAGCGCCGGGGCGTGAATCAGCGGGGTGCCACCCTCACCCAGAGTCACGACCTGAACGTCCTCACCGAAGGGCAGACGGTCACGGTATTCCTTGATAACGCCCTGCCACACGTGTGCCATTGGCTTCTCCTTTAATCTTGAGGCGCACCGCCCGTCGGGGTCCTGTGACCCCGGTAGCGGGTACGCGGGTTCGTCAGTGAGCGAGGGGCCTCGCGGGTTGCCCTCGCAGGTTTAGTGCGGCGCATCAGGCCGCGGGGTTGGATAGTCTCTCGACGTGCACCTAGTGCTTCTCGGACTCCACGCGAATCACGGAGTTCACCTCACGCACCGTATCGAGCGCGTCAATCACGGCGATGGCGCGGCGCAGGTCGGAGTCCTTCGCGGAGTGGGTCACCATGCGAATCTGAGCCACACCCTCCTTCGGGGCGGACTGACGCAGCGAATCCACCGAGATGCCGTGCTCGGCCAGGATGCGGGTAATGTTCGCCAGAACACCCAGACGGTCCTCCACCAGAACGCCCACCGAGTAGCGAGAAATCACGTTGTCCAGGCTGGTTGCGTGCAGCTGAGCGTGGGAGGTCTCGGGAACGCCGGGGCCGCCCAGCACGAGGCGACGAGCCAGGGACACGAAGTCACCCAGAACAGCCGAGGCGGTCGGGGCGCCACCGGCACCGGGGCCGTAGAACATCAGCTCACCGGCGTTCTCAGCCTCGACGAACACGGCGTTGAACGCACCGTGCACGCCGGCCAGCGGGTGCTGGCGCGGAATCAGGGTCGGGTTCACGCGAATGTTCACACCGTCTTCGCCCTCGCGCTCGCAGATAGCCAGCAGCTTGATGACGTAGCCGTCTGCATCCGCTGCCGCGACGTCATCGGCGGTGATGGCGGTAATGCCCTCGGTGTGCACATCGTCAATCGTGAAGTCCGAGTGGAACGCCAGCGAAGCAACAATAGCGGCCTTCGAAGCGGCGTCGAGGCCCTCAACGTCGGCGGTGGGGTCGGCCTCGGCGTAGCCCAGCTTCTGGGCGTCGGCCAGCGCATCCGCGAAGGAGGCGCCGGTGGTGTCCATCTGATCAAGAATGTAGTTGGTGGTGCCGTTCATGATGCCCAGAACGCGGGTCACGCGGTCACCGGCCAGGGAGTCGCGCAGCGGGCGCAGAATCGGAATCGCACCGGCCACGGCGGCCTCGTAGGACAGCTGCGCGCCGGATGCATCGGCGGCGGCCTGCAGCTCCACGCCGTGCTTGGCCAGCAGGGCCTTGTTGCCCGAAACGACGGACTTGCCGGCGTTCAGCGCGCGCAGGATGCGGGTGCGGGCCGGCTCGATGCCACCGGTCAGCTCGATCACCACGTCGGCGGCGTCAATCAAAGCTTCGGCGTCGGTGGTGTACAGCGAGGGGTCGGCATTCCAGTGGCGAGTTGCCCGAGTATCACGCACGGCAATGCCGATCAGCTCGACGGGCGCACCAATGCGCTTCTCAAGGACGGCGTTATCCTCTATCAGGATGCGTGCCGCCTGGGAACCGACGTTACCGGCACCCAGCAGGGCAACTTTGATTTTGTCAGCCACGATAGTCTCTTTCTACGGTCGTTCCGGGGCGTTCCCCGGGGTCTCTTCGGGCTACGGTGCGGCGCGCTACGCGGAGCACGCACTCAACACCACTTTATCAAGAGGCGGGATGAAGCCATCGGCCTCAAGCTGCGACTTTTATTCTCTGAGATGAGGCATCCCTCACAATCATGAGGTGAGCCTTATCGTCGGCGAAGCCTTGAACGCGCAATACCGTGAAGCCCCGCCTGCAACCGCTGCCTCACGGCGTGCAATTCAGAGACGGGGACTTCACGGTTTCTTAGATTCTGGGATGGGGTTCTTAGATATCCGAACCCATATCCAGGGCAAGCATGTCGTCCTCGCTCTGGCGGCGAATCATCACGCGGGAGGGACGACCCTCGGCGGTCGCAATCACCGGCGGGCGGGTCAGGAAGTTGTAGTTCGACCCCAGCACGTAGCAGTACGCGCCCGTCGCTGGAACCGCCAGAATATCGCCCGCCTGCAGGTCGGCCGGCAGGTAGCAGTAGCGCACCACAATATCGCCGGATTCGCAGTGCTTACCCACCACGCGGCAGAGCACCTGCTCCCCCTCCGGGGCACGGTTCGCCAGGGTTGCCGAGTAGTCCGATTCGTACAGCACCGGGCGGGCGTTATCGCTCATGCCGCCGTCCACCGAGACGTAACGGCGCACGCGAATCTCGCCGTTTTCGTCCTCAATGCTCACGTTCTTGATGGTGCCCACCGTGTACAGGGTCGCGCCCGAGGGGCCCGCAATCGAGCGACCAGGCTCGAAGGACATGTGCGGAATCGCCATGCCCAGGCGCTCGCAGGTGGCCGCGACCGAAGCGGCGATGGATTCGGTCACCTCGGCGATGGAGCGGGGACGATCGGCCTCGGTGTAAGCGATGCCGTAGCCGCCGCCCAGGTCCAGCTCCGGCAGGGTCACGTCCAGGTCACGGTTGAGGCGGTTCATGAATTCCAGAGCGGTGGTTGCCGCCTGCTCGAAGCCCTCCGCCTCAAAAATCTGCGAACCGATGTGGCAGTGAATACCGCGGAAATCCAGGGAGTCGGTCACATTCAGGATTGCCGCCGCCAGCGCAGCGTAGGAGTCGGAGGCCTCCACGCCCCAGTGCTCCAGCTCTGCCTCGTCCAGGCCGGCCAGCGCAGCGGTACCGGGTTGCAGGGACATGCCGAACTTCTGGTCCTCGTGAGCGGTCGCAATCGACTCGTGGGTGGAGGCGTGCACGCCCGGGGTGATGCGAATCAGCACCGGAACGGGCGGGTAGGGCTCCTCGCCCTCAGCCACGCGCTCGGCGGCCAGCTCGGCGTACACCCGCTCAATCAGCTTGATTTCGTCCACCGAATCGGCCACCACGCGGCCCAGGCCGCTACGAATCGCGCGGGCGATTTCGGCTTCCGACTTGTTGTTGCCGTGCAGGGCGATGCGCTCGCCGGGCATACCGCCGCGCAACGCCAGCGCCAGCTCGCCACCGGAGGCGGTATCCAGGCACAGGCCCTCCTCACGAACCCAGCGAACGACCGCGGTGGAGAGGAAGGACTTGCCGGCGTAGTAGACGCTCACCTGCGCGCCATGCTTGGCGAAAGCCTGCTCAAAAGCGGTGCGGTAGGCGCGGGCACGGGCGCGGAAGGTGGTCTCGGAGAAAACGTACTGCGGGGTGCCGTGCTCGGCGGCCAGCTCGCTGACGGTCACACCGTCGATGCAGAGCTCACCCTCCGCATTGCGGGTGAAGGAATCGGTCCAGATGCTTCGGGACAGGTCGGCGGGGTTCTCAGGCTGGGTCAGCCATTCGGGGCGGTAGAGGGAACGGGCTTCGCTCATCGTGTCTCTTTCTGGATGTTCTTGCCCGCCACGCTCCGGGGTCAACGCCCTCGGCGCGGCGGCGGTTCTCTGTCTGTTCAGCTTGCCTGTGTAGTCTGTCTGGGCACTGTGCCTTGTGCCCTCTGTGCACTGTGCCGGGTTGGGCAATGAAGCCACCGGCGGCGGCATACGTTCAACCCCCGCCCCGGTAGCACCGGGTCGGGGGTTGAATCGAGGGGTATTACATGCGCTCGGGTGCGCTCACACCCAGCAGGTTCAGGCCGTTAGCCAGCACCTGCTGTGCCGCGTTGTTCAGCAGCAGGCGGGTGCGGTGCAGGTCGGTGACCTCCTCGTCGGCCTTGGGGGCCACGCGGGAGACGCCGTACCAGCTGTGGTAGGCCGAAGCGAGCTGCTCCAGGTAGCGGTTCACGCGGTGCGGCTCGTAGAACTTCGCGGCGTCGCGCACGGCGGCGGGGAACTGGCCGAGCACAGCCAGCAGCTCACCGTCAGCGGCGGAGTCGAGCAGGGAGGTGTCCACGCCGTCCTCAATCTTCACGCCGGCCTCCGCGGCGTTGCGTGCCACGGCGGCGGTGCGTGCGTGAGCGTACTGCACGTAGTAGACCGGGTTCTCGTTGCTCTTGGAGGTCAGTAGGCCCAGGTCAATGTCGATGGGGGTGTCCACCGAGTAGCGGGTCAGCTCGTAGCGTGCCGCGTCAACGCCAACGGCCTCGACCAGGTCCTCGAGGGTGACCACGGTGCCGGCGCGCTTGGACATGCGGACGGGCTTGCCGTCCTTGACCAGGTTCACCAGCTGACCGATCATGACCTCAATCTGGTCGGGGCGGTAGCCGAGAATCTGGGCGATGGCCTTCAGGCGGCCCACGTAGCCGTTGTGGTCCGCACCGAGCATGTAAATCGCCACGTCGGCGGGGTTCTCGGCACGAGTCATCTTGTCCTGGTAGTAGGCGATATCGCCGGCCACGTAGGCGTGGTTGCCGTCAGACTTGATGACCACGCGGTCCTTGTCGTCGCCGTAGTCGGTGGTGCGCATCCACCAGGCGCCGTCGGCCTCGAAGAGCTGGCCGTTCTCGCGCATGGTCTCGAGCAGGGCATCCACCTTGCCGCCCTCGAACACGGAGTTCTCGTGGAAGAACACGTCGAAGTGGGTACCGAAGGCCGCCAGAGACTCCTTAATCTGATCGAACATCAGGTGAGTACCGATTTCGCGGAAAATCTCTTCGGGGTTCTCAGCCTCAAGCGCGTCGGGGCGCTGAGCCAGAATTTGATCCTTAATGTCAACAATGTACGCGCCAGCGTAGCCGTCCTCGGGGGTCTCCTCACCGCGGGCGGCGGCAATCAGGGAACGCACGAAGCGGTCAATCTGGGTGCCGTGGTCGTTGAAGTAGTATTCACGCACGACGTTAGCGCCCTCAGCCTCCAGCACGCGGGCGAGCGCATCGCCCACGGCAGCCCAGCGGGTGCCGCCCAGGTGGATGGGGCCGGTCGGGTTCGCGGAGACGAACTCAAGGTTGATGGTCTTGCCGGCGAACTTGTCGCTGCGGCCGTATGCTTCGCCAGCCTCAACGATGGTGGCGGCGAGCTCACCAGCAGCTGCGGCGTCCAGGGTGATGTTCAGGAAGCCGGGGCCAGCGATATCAACGGATGCCACTCCGGGGATGGCGCCGATCTTCTCGGCCAGAAGAGCTGCTGCCTCGCGCGGGTTCTTGCCCACCTTCTTGGCGAGCTGCAGAGCGACGTTGGTGGCCCAGTCGCCGTGCTCACGGGACTTGGGGCGCTCCACTCGGACGGCGGGCAGTTCAGCGCCCTCCACGAGGGTCAGCTGGCCGGAGGAAATGGTTTCTTCTAGGGCAAGCGCAATGGCTTCGGAGAGTTCTTCAGGAGTCATAAGAACCTATTCTAGCAAGCATTGGGCCGGGGCTGACCGTTTATCCGACGCATATCTGATACCATGGTGGGGTTGCCTCTGTAGCTCAGCGGATTAGAGCACCAGTTTCCGGTACTGGGGGTCGAAGGTTCGAATCCTTTCAGGGGCACGATGTTCTTATTCGAGAGGGAACACGGGAGCCGATACTCGCCCAGCGGGTGTCGGCTCCTTTTTATTTCTGCTTTATATCTCGGGTTACATCTCGGGTGGAAGCATCAGAGGCTGGACGCCTCCGCTCCCCTGTTGTTCCGGAGGCCCCGCAGTTGAGAGAATAGGGAAACGCGCACACCGTTCAAACAAGCACGACAACACCACACCAGCGGAGGTAAACCGTGACCACCATGCGCCAGATTCAGCTCACCGAATGGGGCGACGAAAGCGTTCTGCACGAGGCGAACGTGCCCATCCCCACCCCGGTGCGCGGTCACGTGCTCATCAAGACGGTCGCCGCGGGCGTGAACCCCATCGATGTGACCACCCGCAAGGGCCTGGGTCCCGCCGCGCAGCTGGCCGACCCCTCCTATAGACCCTTCGTGCCCGGATGGGATGTGGCCGGCACCGTGGTCGCCACCGCCGGCGACTATACGGGGTTCAAAGTCGGCGACGGCGTTTTCGGCATGGTGACCTTCCCGTACCCCGGCGGCGCGTACGCCGAGTATGTCCTCGCACCCGCCTACCAGCTGGCCAAGGTTCCCTCCGACGTTCCGTGCGCCCAGCTCGGCGGCGCACCGCTTGCCGGGCTCACCGCCTACCAGGCGCTCTTCGAGGTGGCGCACCTGAAGGAGGGCGAGCGCGTGCTCATCCACGCCGGTGCCGGAGGCGTCGGCCACCTCGCCGTGCAGCTGGCCATTCAGGCGGGCGCGCAGGTTTTTGCGACCGCCTCCGCCGCGAATCACGAGTTCGTGCGCTCGCTGGGGGCCCAGCCCATCGACTACCGCACCGAGGATTTCCGCGCGGTACTGGGTCGGACCATGGACGTGGTACTCAACTCGACCGGCAGGCAGACCTTCCTCGATTCGTTGGAGGTACTGGTCCCCGGCGGGCGCATCGTGACGCTGACGAATCCCGACCCGCTGGATGTGGCCCGCGAGCGCGGGTTTGAGGCGCAGTGGCTGACGGCTCACCCGGACCGCGCGCAGATGCAGGAGATCGCCCGGCTCATGTCTCTGGGCCTGCTGAAGGTGCACGTGGAGAAGATTTTCCCCCTCGCCGGGGCCGCCGCGGCTCAGGAGCTTATGGCTTCCGGCCATACGCGCGGCAAGATCGTGCTGGTTCCCTAAGAAATTTAGAGACCAAAGAGCTAAGAAACCTAAAGAACGGGCTGATTCATGCTGAATTCCGAGGCCGCGCAGAGCGTCGACGAGTACCGCTCCGGTTTTTACCGCCCCGAGGGGTTTTTCGACGGCTTGTCCCTGCCGAGCTACGGGGCCGAAACGCCCGTCACGCGGGAGGCCTTCGCCTACGATTTCTACCCCGCGCGCGGTGCCGAGAGGTCCGGTTCTGTTGAGGAGTCGGGCAGCGCTGGGGTCGGTAGTACCGAGCCCGCTCCCCTGCTCATCTGGGTGCACGGCGGCGCCTGGCGCTTCGGCACGAACCGGGGCCTGCGCGATGTAGAGATCATGACCCCCGAGGGGCCGCGCACGAACCGGCAGACCCTCATGCGCCGGGCCCTGCAGGAACAGGGCTGGGCGGTCGCAGCCATCAACTACCGCTACTCGCACCAGGCGATTTTCCCGGGCGACCTGCACGACGTTAAGGAGGCGGTGCGCTTCTTCCGCGCTCGCGCCGCCGAGTTTGGTATTGACCCCGGGCGCATCGCGATTGCCGGAGGAAGCGCCGGCGGGCATCTGAGCATGATGGCGGCGCTCGCCGGTCCCGATGCAGCCGGCTACGCGAGCGGGGATCCCGAACTGCACGAGTACTACGAGGGGCGTGCCTCCAGCAACTACCCGGGGGTGAGCTCGGCGGTTACCACGGCCGTTCCCTTCTACGGGGTCAGCGACCTGCGCACCATCTTCTCCGACCGTCCCCTGGCGGGGTACTCGCTGGTGCATCCGGACGACGACGGTGCCGAGTGGCGCCTGCTGGGATGCGATTACCCCGTGCGCGAGGAGCGTGAATGGGTGGAGCGCGTGCCCGGTATCGACCGAGAGCGCGCCCTGCAGAATTGGGAAAGGGCGAATCCCCTGGACCTTGCGCGCGGGAATTTTGCGCACAGAGTGTACGCCGACGGCTCTGCCGGCGAGCCCTCTCGCAAAAACTTCGACGAAAAGCAGACTGAGGAACAGGCTACGGACCGGGCGTGTGCACCCATCATGCTAGTGCACGGCATTGCCGATTCGTGCGTGCCGTACCAGCAATCGGTGCGGGTGTATCAGGCCCTGCGCACGCGGCAGGTACCCACCGATTTGGTGCTGGTTCCGGGCGCCGAACACGGGGATTCGCGCTGTTTTAGCCCCGAGATTGTTCAGCGGATGCTGTCTTTCCTGAACGCCACGATGAACGCCACTGTGTAGGCGGCCCGTTACCTACCGTTAGGGCCGCGAATCGTGAGCGCCGCTCGGCTCAATTCGGCTCGGCTCAACCCCGCTCGGCTCGACCTATCGAGCGTTCAGCCTATCGGTTTCGTCGGCTGACGTGCTCGTGGTCGAGGCGGTAGCGTTCCAGGTCGTCGAACGCCACGCGACGGTGCGTGTTGATGCGCTCGAAGGGAATCTCGCCGCGCTCGAGGAGTCGCACGATGGTCGGTCGCGATACCCCCAGGTAGTCGGCGGCCTCCTGGGTGGTCATGAGGCGGTCCTGGCGGACCACGCACACGTCCTTGCGGTCGGCGAAGGCCCGTGCCACCGAGGTGATGGGGCCGTACATTTCGGGGGAAATCTGTACCCTTTCCCCGTCGCCGGTCACCAGGTACAGGGTTTCGGCGGAGCTCAGGCGTTCAAAGTGCGTGCGAAGACTCGCGTGGACGAGGGCCTGGAACAGTTCTTCGCTGCGGTGGTGGATTTCTTCGTGGCGTGCGTCCTCGCAGCAGTCCAACACTGGAGTGCGTGAGGAGGTGTACGTCTTGGGCGTTGGCATAGTCACTCCTTCGTTACTGTGTTATACACCACTGTAACACCCGAACGAAAGTATCGAAAGAAAGCCAAAAAAGATACTTATTTCGCATCCGCCATACTTGAAATATTAGCGACCAATTTATTGGTTCCTTTAACCATTTTGGTGCTTTTTGAAACGTCTTGAGCTCGATCTTGCTCGCGCAAAGATGACGAGCTCTCCCTTTCGAGGGGTGCAACCCGCCCAAATATGACGCAATATTCGCCGGGTGCATACTCCCGTTCCCCGCCGCGAAGGGGGCGAGTACACTGGATAGGATATGTCTGAGCAGAAAACCCATCACGCAGATAAGACCTCCCGCGCGCCTAAAACCGGGGCGCCCCGAACCGCCCCCACCATGGCGAGCATGGCCGCCGCCATCCACGCGGCCAAGGTGCGCGCCTCCGAAAAGAACGCTGAAAAAAGCACCGAAAAGCCCGCCGGCAAAAACACCGGCAAAGACACCGAGAAGAACGCGGTAAAGAACGGCGCCCCAAAGAAGGGTGCACAGAAGAACAACGTAGACCGCAAGAACTCCTCCAACGCCTCCCGCTCCAATCGACGCGGAGGCGCCAACAATCGCGCCCGCAAGCAGGGTAACAGCAAGGGCAACCAGCAGGGCGGTAACAAGGGTAACCAGCAACAGAACCGCCCGGCACCTCGCCGCTACGAGCCCTTCATTCCCGAGGTCATCACCTACCCCGAAGAGCTGCCCGTCAGCGAACGCCGCGACGACATCATGAACGCTATCCGCGACAACCAGGTCGTCATCATCGCGGGTGAAACCGGTTCCGGCAAGACCACCCAGATTCCCAAGATGTGCCTCGAGCTCGGCCTGGGCGAGAAGGGCCTCATTGGCCACACCCAGCCGCGCCGCCTCGCCGCACGCTCCGTCGCCGAACGCATCGCCGAAGAACTCGGCCAGAAGATTGGCGAAACCGTCGGCTACCAGGTGCGATTCACCTCCGAGGTCGGCGAACACAGCGCCATCAAGCTCATGACCGACGGTATTCTGCTCGCCGAAATTCAGAACGACAAGCTGCTGCGCCGCTACTCGACCCTCATCATTGACGAGGCGCACGAACGCAGCCTGAACATTGACTTCATCCTCGGCTACCTCAAGCGCATCCTGCCGCAGCGCCCGGACCTGAAGGTCATCATCACCTCAGCGACCATCGACCCCGAGCGCTTCGCCCGCCATTTCTCCCCCAGCTACGTGCCGGGTAAGGGAATCGTCGACGAGAACCTCAACGACGAAGAACGCGAAATTGCCGAAGCAATCCTGCCCGACGACGCGCCGCCCATCATCGAGGTCTCCGGCCGCACCTACCCCGTCGAAATCCGCTACCGCCCCCTCGAGGGCGAAGAAGACGCCTACCTGGATGACGAGGAAGTGGCCGAAGACCGCGACCCCACCGACGCAATTCTCGACGCCGTCAAGGAGCTCTCCAAGGAGGCACCCGGAGATATCCTCATCTTCTTCTCCGGCGAGCGCGAAATCCGCGACGCCAAGGACGCCATCGAGGCCATGGTTCTCAAGTCCCCGCGCCTGAACTACGAAGTGCTGCCCCTGTACGCGCGCCTCTCGCTCGCCGAGCAGCACCGCGTGTTCTCCCCCGGTTCCCGGCCGCGCATCGTGCTCGCCACGAACGTTGCCGAAACCTCGCTGACCGTGCCCGGCATCAAGTACGTCATCGACACCGGCACCGCCCGCATCTCGCGCTACTCGGCACGCACCAAGGTACAGCGCCTGCCCATCGAGCGTATCTCGCAGGCCAGCGCCAACCAGCGTTCGGGCCGATGCGGCCGCGTCAGCGACGGTATCGCGATCCGCCTCTACTCCGAGGAAGACTTCAACTCGCGCCCCGAGTTCACCGACCCCGAAATTCTGCGCACCAACCTCGCCGCCGTCATCCTGCAGATGATCGCAATCGGCGTGGTGCGCGAACCCGGCGACATCTCGCGCTTCCCGTTCGTGCAGCCGCCCGCATCCCGCGCCATTAACGACGGCGTGAACCTGCTGCGCGAACTCGGCGCGCTCACCGAACGCACCCGCCGCAAGGGACGAGGCGGTAACAACAGCGCAACCCTCACCGCCATCGGCCGAGCCATGGCGGCCTTCCCCGTGGACCCGCGCCTGGCCCGCATGATTATCGAGGGCGGCCGCCGCGGCTGCGCCAAGGAAATGATGGTGCTCGCCGCCGCCCTGACCATCCAGGACCCGCGCGAACGCCCCGCCGACGTGCGCGCAGAAGCCGACGCGATGCACGCCCGCTTCGTCGACGACACCTCCGATTTCTCCTCCTTCCTGCTGCTCTGGGACTATATCAACGAGCAGCAGGCGGCGCTGTCCTCCTCTCAGCTGCGCAAGATGTGCCACCGAGAGTTCATCAACTATCTGCGCATCCGCGAATGGCAGGACCTGTTCGCCCAGCTGCGCGAAATGGGCCGAACCGCCAACATTCACGCCAGCGGCGGCAGGGACATCAACGCCTCCGCGCACGAGGTAGACATCCACAAGAGCCTGCTCACCGGCCTGCTCTCGCACGTGGGCGTCAAGGAAGAACGCGAGAAGGACTCCAAGGGGCGCACCCGCGGCCCCCGCGAATACCTCGGCGCACGCGGCACCAAGTTCGCAATCTTCCCCGGCTCCGGCCTGTTCAAGAAGGGGCCCGACTGGGTGCTCTCCGCCGAACTCGTCGAAACCTCCCGCCTGTGGGCGCGCACCAACGCCGCCATCGAACCGCAGTGGATCGAAGAGGTCGGCAAACACCTCATCAGCGTGCAATACTCCGAACCGCACTGGTCCCTCAGCTCCGGTGCGGCAGTAGCCTACGCCAAGGGCACCCTCTTCGGCCTGACCATCTACGCCGACCGCCCCGTGCAGTACGCCCGCGTGGACGCCGCCGCAGCCCGCGAAATCTTCATCCAGTCCGCCCTCGTCGAAGGCCAGTGGCACACCCAGCACAAGTTCTACCTGCGCAACCAGCGCGCCCTCGCCGAGGTCGAAGAGCTTGAGGCACGCCTGCGCCGCCGCGACCTGCGCGTGGACGACTCCGTGCTCTTCGCCTTCTACGATGCCCGCATCCCCGCCCACGTGACGGATGTGCGAGCCTTCGACAAGTGGTGGAAGCAGGCACGCCTCGAAGACGACAACTTCCTGGATTTCAACCCCGAGAAGCTCATCAACGAGGAGGCCGCCGACTACGACGACTCCCAGTTCCCGCGCCAGTGGGTGCAGCGCACCGACAGCGGCGAACTCACCCTGGACCTGCGTTACGAATACGCCCCCACCGCCGGTGTGGGAGGCGCCCGCACCGAAGCCGCCAAGCGCGACGGTGTGGCCGTGCAGGTACCGATTCTCTTCCTCAACCAGCTGAGCCCCGAACCGTTCCGCTGGCAGATTCCCGGCCTGCGCCACGAGCTCGTGACCGCGCTCATCAAGTCGCTGCCCAAGGCGATTCGACGCAACTTCGTGCCCGCACCCGACGTGGCGCGCGCCGCCTGCGCCGCCCTCGAGGAAGACTACTCCCCCGCGACCGACGAGCTGCTCCCCTCCCTCGCGCTCGTGCTACGCCGCCTGCGCGGCGTGGTCGTCGAACCCGAAGCCTTCAACTGGGACGCCGTGCCCGAGCACCTGAAGATGGGCTTCCAGGTGCGCAACGCCCGCAACAAAATCCTGGGTGAGGGCAAGGACCTGCGAGCCCTGCAGCAGCAGCTACACAAGGAAATCCGCAGCGCCCTCGCCGACTCGCTCGGTGCATCCGACGAGGCCATGGCGAAGATGGTTGCGCTCGCGCAGGGCGGATCAGGCAACTCAGGCGGCTCGGGCAACTCGGGTAGCTCCGCGGCTTCTGCGAAGAAGGGCGCGAAGAGCCCGGCGAAGGGCACCCAGGCCGAGGCGGGTGCATCCGGCGGAGTACGCGAGGTCACCGGCCTCACTGCCTTCCCCGCCGACATGTTCCCGGACGGAGCCATCCCCCGCAAGGTACAGCGTGTCATCGCGACCCAGGCGGTTAACGGCTACCCCGCTCTCGTGGACGAAGGCTCTAGCGTGGGTCTGCGCATCTTCCCCACCGAAGCAGAGCAGCTGCACGCGCAGCGTCGCGGCATCATCCGCCTGCTCCAGCTGCAGGTGCCCTCGCCCGTGCGCTACGTGAGCGAACACCTCTCCCACAAGGAGAAAATCGTCTTCACGCAGAACCCGCACGGCTCCATCGACGAGCTCATTCGCGACTGCACCGTCGCGGCGCTCGACCACCTCGTGCCGCACACGCCCATCTTCACGCACGCCGAATACAGCGAACTCTACGAGCACGTGCGTGCCGAACTCATCGAGACGGTCTTTGACGTGACCAAGCTCGTCGCCGAAATCCTCTCCGAAGCCACCGCGCTGAAGAAGGCTATCAAGAAGGCCACCTCGCTGACGACCATGCACGCCGTCTCCGACGTGAAGGCTCAGATGGAGAACCTGGTCTACCCCGGGTTCGTGGCGCAGACCGGCTACGACCAGCTGGTTCACCTGCCGCGTTACCTGAAGGCCGCCCAGGTGCGCCTGACGAAGCTCGGCCCGAACCTACACCGCGACAACCAGCTCATGCTCACGGTGCAGGATCTTGAGGATTCCTACGATAACGCGGTCAAGTCGCTGCCGGCCGGCACCATCGTGCCGGATGCGCTCCGCCGCGTGAACTGGATGATTGAGGAGCTACGCGTCAGCTTCTTCGCCCAGGAGCTCGGTACCGCCTACACGGTGTCTGAGAAACGCATTGCGAAGGCTCAGCGTGAGGCGCTGGACGCCATCAAGCGCTAATTCCGGGAATACGGTTAGTTGCGGACAGGCGGTGTTCGTCCTCGCTCCTACAGGGGCACCCGCCCTCGCAGAGCTCGGGCACCCTGATGTCGCTACGGACGACACCGCCTGTCCGCGGTAGGTTCCCACCTCAGCTTGTGCTGTGAACGGCAAAGAGCCCCCACACGATCATGAACTGCCTCCCGTTTCTTGGACAACGAA
>NZ_KV830869.1:0-58524 GCF_001836905.1 Rothia sp. HMSC062F03
TGCAAATTCTGCCAGGAACATATTTTATTAATTTCCTTTAATATATTTATCCAATAATCTAAATAATAGCTTAATTCGTGACAAAAAATCCCCTCTCATAAATATGGGGTCATCATAAGGAAGTATCTAACCCTAATTAGAAGTAAAAATTACCCATCACCTGATTGTACGTATGAGCCGCAGTAAAACGATAGTAATTTGCTCGCCCAGCATCCATTTTTGTCATTCCCTTCACCGATGATTTTGCAAAGTCTTTACTCCATCCATCTACTGTTTTTTCCTTAAGACCTTGCAATGATACAGGCTGTCCTTTAATCGGTGAATCACTATAATATTGGAGGCCATTCTTGATAGTTCCAGAAGTAGCATCAATTGCAGAATCACGAGCAATCTCAACAGTTCTCCGCCCAGCCCTTACTAGAAGAGGCTTCTGCACATTCTTTCGTACTACCGGCTGCACACCCTTCAGCTTCTCAGGAGGTTCCGGCACGTATCCTTTAACACCTGATTTATATTTCATATATCCACCGGCCAAAGACCCTACCATAGATGCACCCGCCCCTGAGAAGAACATTCCCGTGGCACCCAGTAAACTCTTATCTTTCACATTATCGTCCATGTAATATGAAACAACATTATTTAAGCCACCTGTAGTACTATCCTTTACAACATCTTCCAAAGCCTTACAATCATTCAACATTGCCCCAGCCTTACGCGCATAAGGACTTACAACAGATTTAATCGGAGTAGTTACCTTTGAAACCGCAACGGAAGCAGCTTGCTTCATCTTCGCCAATTTTGAGGTTGTCTGAGCAATCTCCGACACCTTCTCTACCTCTTTCATCTTTGATGCAATATCAGCAACTTTTTTCAAATTGCCCAGACCGCCTGTCACAGCACCCGTTATAGCACCGGTAATAGCTCCCTTCAATGCTTCCTTACCAGCCTTAGACCAATCAACCTTCCCGCCAGACATCTTCTGCTCGATTACCGACATACCAGCACCCATCAAAGCACCCGATGCGGCACCAAATGCAGCACCACCCAGAGGGCCCAAACCAGTACCAACAGCACCAATCACGGCACCAGCAACAACCATCGCACCACCAGCCACGTACTCCCAGTTATTCCTTACCCAACCGGCGATACCAGAAGGTCTACTCTGCTTCTCGAAGTCCTCCACCGACACCGGCGACAAACCCCACGGATCCACCAAAGAAACCGGGTTACCACCCACCAGCGAGAACCGATCAGCACCCCAACCAGCACCCACAGGCGCAGCCAAAGGATCAGGCGCAGTAAAACGACCCACACGCGAATCCACCACGCGGGCACCCAACACCTCAAAACCAGAAGAACCCAGCACCACACCCGAAGCCGCAGAAACACCAACCAGCGAATCCGGCAACACCGGCGCACCACCAGCACCCTGAGCAGACGGCACAGCAGGGGCAGCAACACCCAAAGACGCCCAACCATACGGATCCAGCAGACCGGCACCAGAACCGGCACCAGGAACCAGCGAACCCACAGAAGGCATCGACGAGCCGCCCACACCCAGCACACGCGGAACAAACGAATTCTCATCCCACACCAGCGGGTGCATCACCGAAGCATCAAAACCAGCATTAGCGCGAGCACCGGTTGAGGGTACACCAAACTCGGGTGCACCAGCAGACGCACCACCGGCAGCAAGAACACGACCATCGGTAGAGGCACACAGCAGGGAGAAGGACACGGCCGAATCCTCAGCCGAATTCTCAGCAGAGCCCCACGATGCCACCGAGCTCACAAACCCGGCCGCACCATAGGTCAACGACGAGCCGGAACCATCCGAAGAAACCTGCAGAAGACGCGAATCATTACCGTCATAGGAGAACAC
Source organism: Rothia sp. HMSC062F03 (assembly GCF_001836905.1). Lineage (NCBI taxonomy): Bacteria > Bacillati > Actinomycetota > Actinomycetes > Micrococcales > Micrococcaceae > Rothia > Rothia sp. HMSC062F03. Next base: position 1,883 of record NZ_KV830869.1, read on the forward strand.
GCTCGTCGAGACCGGCACCAGGGTGACGCCCTCAAGTTCCACGGACTCCGGGCACTGGCCCAGCCACGCCTGAGCGTCCTCAACAGCAGAGGCAAACTCAGCTGACTGGGAGCCGGTCTTCGCCTCATCCTGCACAGCGTAGAGGCATACTGCGCGAACGCGGGCACCCTCGTCAGTGACCAGCACCTTCACCCATGCATTCTCGGGCTGGGCGCTATCAAAGTACTCAACACGCACCAGCGCACCAGCAGCATCATAGGCCCAACGCAGGGTCTCGGTACCACGAACGGCAGAAGAGAGCATCTGCGCATCCGTGTAGGTGTACATGACCAGACCAGCCGGCGAATCCACACCGCTAATACGACCCAGATCATCACGAATAATCTCAGTGTGCAGAGCCTCAGAAGAGTCTGCCACAGCCGAGTCTGCCTCAGCAGGGCTCTCGGTCACAGAAATCATGTGCGCGCCACGGTAACCGAACTCGCGAACCCAGGTACCCGCCAAATCAGACACCTGCGCACGCACCAGCGCGTCTACCGCGTTGTACTCGAAGGAAGACTCCACACGAGACTCAGAGGTAACGGCGGTTCCATCCAGGCGGTACGCGGTGATATCAGTCTGCTTGACCATGCGGCCAGCAGCATCATACGCATAAGCGCTCGAACCCAGAGGGTGCACAAACTCAGTGCGCAGACCATCAGCATCGTAAGCGTAGGACAGCTCATAGCCGCCAGTCTCATCCATGTACGCGGTACGGAAAGACTCCGGAATCTGAGCACCAAACTCACGGCGCTGACGGACCAGACGACCCAAACGGTCATACGACTCAACGGTCACCACGGGAGCACCAAACGCATCAACGCCCGCATGGTCATAAGTCGTCATCGTACGGCGCGCAGAATCACGCTCCATACGGTACAGCAAAGAACCATTCACCGAATGGGAACAGGGAACACCGTCACGGTCATAACCGAAGGAATGTACAGCACCATTACCGTCAGTGCTGGTCAGCAGACGACCGGCAGCATCATAGGTAGAGGTAGTGCGCACACCCAGCGGATCCGTTACCGCCAGGACATTACCCATCAGGTCATACTCGTAGCTGGTAATACGACCGGCAGGGTCCATCACGGAGGTAACGTTACCCGCCTCGTCATAACGGTAATGGGTCACGCCACCAGCACCATTAGTCACCGCAACCACCTGAGAAGCGGCATCATAGGTAAACGAACGAGTACCCCACTTGTTATCGCGGATGCTCTTCACGCGGCCACAAGAATCCCAGGTATAGAACACCGGAGAAGCCACACCGGAACCGGTAATGGACAGCACACGACCGCACGCGTCATAGCGAACACGCGCCTCAGAACCGTCACCGTACACCTGGCGAATCAGACGGGAATCAGCGTCATACTCGTAACGAGTCACAGACTGCTCAGCAGTACCGGCAGCCTCATAGGTTGCAGCCAGTCGACCGCACACATCGTAGCTGTACTCGGTCACACGACCCGCAGGGGAAACCATGCGCACCATCTGGTTCGAACCGTTGTACTCGTAGCGGCTCAGACCACCCTCAGCGTCCAGCACCTCCACGGGGTTACCCGCACCGTCATAAACCATCGTGGAAACAGTCGGGTCGTCCGCATCCGCACTAACCTGCGGGCCAGAATCATCGGAGAGCACCTCGGTACGCACCGGGCGGCCCAGGTGGTCACACGAGATACGCACACGGTCAACACCATCACTAGTGGTGAAGGTCTTGCGAGAGGAATCAACCGAAGTACGTACGCTCACGCCGGTCGGGTCAATCAACGCGGTCAGAGTGCTTGCGGCATCATACTCGCGAGTCCACACACCACCGGCAGGGTCAATGGTGCGGACCAGACGCATCAAACCATCGTAGGCGTAGCTGAACTGCGCACCACCCGGCAGGGTAATGCGGTCAATATTGCCGTTCGTGTCAAAGGAACGCTCCATGCGGCGACCCAGCGGGTCAACCACTGCCACAATGTCACCGCTCGGACCGTACTCATACTCGGTGCGAGCACCGGCAGGGTCCACCGACGCTACCAGGCGACCGCCAGCAGCGTACTCAAAACGCCAGCGGGAACCATCCGGGTCCTGACGGCACACCATGTGACCGGCAGAATCATAGGTGAACTCAGTCTCCAACCCAAGGGCGGAAACAATCTTCACCAGGTGACCCGCAGCAGAGTACTCACAACGGGTCAGCTGCTGCTCAGCGTTACGAATACCGGTCAGCAGACCACACTCGTCGTATTCAAAGGAGACGGTAACGCCCTCAGGGCTTACCACGCGCTGCAACAGGCCGTCAGACCACTCAAAACGGGTCACATGACCGTTGCCGTCAGTCATGGAAGAGGGGTTACGCTCAAAATCGTTCGCGTATTCGTAAGTTACCGTAGTCATCGGGCTTACGGCAGGGTTCTGGGCAGGCTCCTGGCCTGAAACGGCTTCTTCAGGAGTGCGGCCCTGGGCTTCAGCCTCCATGCGGGCACGACGAGCCAGGCGGGCGGCACGTCGAGCGCGCGGATCCGTCTCAATAGCACTCACTGCCACAGAGACCACGCGGTCATACTCGTCATACGCAAAGAGGGTTTCAGCACCCTCATCAGTGACCTCACGAATAATGCGGCCGCGCTCATCGCTGTAGCGAGTGGTGCGGGAGCCATCGCGGTCCACCACACTCACGCGGTTGCCAAAGTCGTCGTAGGCATAGCTAGTACGCCCGCCTTCCGCGTCAACAATGGCGGTCAGGCGTGCGTACTGGTCGCTAACCCACAGGTTCGTGTAGGAGGCGTCTTCATTCGCGACGTCGGTAATGCCGTTCGGCAGGTAGCGGTAGCGAACACGACGACCGTATTCGGTGTCCTGCTCGGTAATGCGGCCGGTCGGGTCGTAGTAGTTCGTTACTTCAACAGCACCGGTACTGGCCACCACGCGGTGAATCAGGCCGGCAGCGTCGTGCTCATAACGGCGGGTACCGGCATCGCCGTGTACAGCACACAGGTGAGTACGACCGTCAAGGGTGACGTACTCATAACGCACAGACTGGCCGCGTGAAGAATGGATAGCGCCGACAAGGCCGCCTTCGGTGTACTCCACGTTGATACGTGCGCCGCGCTGATGCACGATAGCGCCAACGCGGCTGTCTTCATCGCGCAGGTATGCGACAGCAGTACCTGCTCCAGCGCTCATGCCCAGGTAAATACCGGTGAGGCTAAAAATGTGCTGGGTTCCAGAGTTGTCGGAGATGCGCAATAGGGACGAAGCGTCATAGTCCGTAGCGTGCAAAATATAACGCAGGGAGGGGTCAGCAGTAGAACCCTCTTCACCCGTCAGCTGAGTGAGGGGCAGCTCTTCAAGCCACCACGCTTCACGCGGAGCACGAGCGTAACCGTGGGTGCCGTCCTCACGAACAATTCGGTCGAAGGTAACCTCACGACCGTCAGCCATCGTCCAGACAGCGTTCTCAGCGTTCAGCTGCACGCGGCTCTCAATATTCGAGGACCAGCCCGCACCGAACACACCGGATACAGCGTGCTGACCGAAGACAGCCACGCTGTTGTACATGCGAGTTACAGCGCAGGCAGAAACCACGCCGGAGAACGCCATGTCGGTCTCTTCTTCAATGAAGTTACCGGTCGCAACGTTCACGGGGTCGTTCACATAACCGCTTGTGGTAGACATTCCTACTACAGTCGGCGCCGGAACTTTCAACTCGTGACGCTCAGTACTGGCACCAGCTGCACTGATTGCACCTTCCAGAGTGGAATTGGCAACGGTAATAATCTGGCCCGAGCTACCGTACTGCTCAAAGGTATCGGCTACGATGCTCAGCCAGGTTTTATCCTTGGCGTTCGACTGTTTCCATGCTTCAAAAGTATCAATAAGACTTTTAGCGTCAACAGTTCCCCACTGGCACTTATCCGCAAAGTCAGAAGCAAGTCTACTAATGTCGGGCTCAGATTCAAACTCAGTGCCGAGATTTTCCAAAGCCTTAGAGAGATCCCGAACAGTCGAAAGGCGCGCCGAAGAAACAGTCATGCTCCCCGAACGAGTCTCAGTACTCTCGCGGGGACCTAATGAGGTGGTATCGATTGTAGTATCTGGTACGTACGATTCTGGAGTCGGGGCCCCTTCTCCAAAAATACTATCCCACCACTTGCGGAAACCGCCCCAGTTACCATCATATTTCTTCTCGTACTCACGCATGAGTTCACGGTTTCGCTTTTCTTTTTGAGCCGCCTCTTTAAGGCGGTCCACCACATCAGCCAGCTGGCGGAAAACGTTGGCAATATTACGACCGTCACTAATAGTGGTATCAATATTTGCTGCCGCGATATCGGCATAGTGACCTACGAAGTCCTCCAAAGCTGTCGTCAGAGAGTTCTTCAGCGGAGGTAACGCACCGTCAATATTCTGTGCAATGGTGCGACAAGCGCCAGCAAAGTCATCCGACGTAGCATCATCGTACTTGACTTCTTCAGTATTCAGCTTCATGCTCTGTTGTCTTTCGGTGTGGTTAGTGCGGAAGTGGGGTGATTAAACAGATGTAGACAGACATGCACACCATGTCTGGAAAACAACGTGGGATATAACCGAATAACAGAAAACGCCGCCTACCGCACACCGCCCCATAACTGGGGATCGGGGCGGTAAACGGCGTTCACCAGGGGAGGCTTAGGCGCCGCCACCTGCCTGGAAAATATCGGTAGAAATCTGGTTGAGCTGCTCACGCAAGTCGGTCAGTTCCTGAGTCAGGTTACGCAGGGTGTTTTCTACGCCGGGCCAGGTATCATTACGGAAACGCTCAGCCAGGGGGCCGTCCCAGTTGTTGGGGTCCTTCAGCTGGTTACCCTGCTGGTTGAGGTTATTAATCTCGTTCTGCAGGCCGCCGTTAATGATGTTCTGCATAGCAGTAATAGCATCCTTGGCTGCCTGCGATGAGAGTACGCGATCAGACACGGTGATCCTCTTTCGTCGATGAATTGCCGGAAGATGTGCATTAGACACGCGAATATCAAATACGCACCTTTAGTGCTTCGCACCACTTTGAACACTACACCATCTCATATAAAAAAGCGCCCACAACATCCCCATGCAGGAAAAATTTCCAACAGTGGATACCGCATCTTAGTAGATAGACAAGCTTGTTCCCATCTCGCCAAGAACCTTCCTTGTGTACGGTATGCTATGAGATATATGCCACTCCACTAGAGGGCGCACGTTCAAGCAACTCGTAACCACATACGAAATGAGGGCTTCCATGTCTGAAAACACCCCGCAGCCGGCCGCACCGCAGCAGCCGCAATCCACCCAGCAGGCACCCGCCGCACAGCCCGCATCCGGCGCACCCGCCGAAGCACCGAAAAAGAAGAAGTGGGCGGCAGTAACCGCACTGGTTCTGGGCATCATCTCCGCAATTACTGGCTTCATTATTCTGGGCGCATTTACCGCAATCCCGACCGTTATTTTCGCGATTATCGCCCTGGTGATGGTCAAGCGCGGCACCGGCAAGGGCAAGGTCATGGCCATCGTTTCGCTCGTGCTGGTCGTAGTCGCGATGGTCACCTTCGTTCTGGGTAACAATGTGCGCGCTCAGAAGCGTGCGGAGCGTGAGCAGATGGCTCGCGAAGCGATTCAGAAGTGTGAGAGCAAGGAATTTGTGGGCGCCTACTACACCGAGAAGGACGGCAAGCGTTACTGTGCATACGGCGGCTGGCTCTACCCCGTAGACAACGACAAGTAAACCGGCTCTTCTGATTTATTAACCGATGATGCGATAGATGGGGGCGTTCGCGTGTGCGGCAGTCGCCGTGCCTGCGAGCGCCCCTCGCCGTATCTTCCGTGAGCGTTATGTATCTGGACCGTTCGGATAAATCCTGGAGCCCCAAAGCGCAGAGAACCGGGCACAGGAAAGCCCCCGCAGCCGAGAGTCATCCTCTCAGCCGCGGGGGCTTCACCGTATCAGCGCGTCCTCACGCGGCGAGCGCTACGAAGCGCGGCGGCGAGAACGCAGCACCATCACAGTGCCGGCGCCAAGCACCAGTGCGCCACCCACAGCCACAGACACCGCACCAAAACCAGTACGCGCCAGGCCGCCCTGCTGGGAGCTCACGCCACCCGACGCAGCAGACACACCAGACTGACCCAAAGAGCCGCCGCCAGTGCCACCACCGGAAATACCACCCGGGTACACGCCACCAGCAGAACCATCAGCCGAACCGTCAGAGGAGCCCTGCGCGTTCACGTCACCGGCAGCACCGGAAGCACCAGCCTGACCGGACTGACCACCCTGCGCGGCACCAGACTGCGCGGAGCCGGGCTGGTTAGCACCAGCGGTACCGCCCGGGGTTGCCGAATCCACACGGCGCACACCACTAAAGTCGTCCGCAGCCGCGTTCGGGTCCTTCGGCACGGCAGTCTCAAACGAGCACGCATCCGACGCCTTCTTACCCACAGCAACCGCAAGCTGCTGCACCGGGCTGCTCACCTCAGTACCATCAGCCAGGGTCGCAGAATAGTGCACGTCAAACATGTACTGGCCGGGCTCAGAGAACACCCAGTTCGCGTGCGCGTGCGTCGCGTAATCAATGTCGATCGTGGTCTTGCCGGTCGTCGAATCCAGCAGCACATCCGCACCGTTCAGCGACTCGGTGAACATGCCGAAGCGCGCACCCTCAGGCATGACCTTCGGCACCACGTGCAGGCGCACGGGGCCGCGCAGCTGCGAGTAGTCAATGTCCTGCGTGTTGTAGCCGGGCCAGGGCAGGCCGCTCTGCTGGGTCTGCGGCAGGCCGTAGAAGGCGGTGCCGACCGGGCCCATGAAGTTCAGCTTCTCATCAGCCATACGTTCGGTGCGCACACGGCGGGCGTTCTCGCTGACCGTCCACACGACCGAATCAAGCGGGCGCACGGTCGAATCAGCGTCAATGATGCCGCTGTCGTCGCGCAGACCCACGGACAGCTGGCGGTCCTTCAGGGTCGCCTGAATGTCCAGGTGGCCGTGCGAAATCTTGGTGCGGCCGTCAATCTTGCCGGGCACACACTGGTGGCCGGGGGTTCCGGGGGTGGACGGCTGCGCAGACGGTGCCGGGCTAGTCGGAGCAGGTGCGCTCGGGGTCGGGTTCGCGGGCGCCGGAGTCGTCGGTGCCGGAGTGGAGGGCGCCGGAGCAGGCACGCTCGGCTCTGCGGAGGCGGTCGGCACCGCAGGCACGGTCGGAACCTCGCTGGGGGACACCGACGGAACGGCGCTCGGCTCAGCGGTCGGAGCCTCGCTGGGAGCCTCGCTCGGCTCCGCAGAAGGCTCGGCAGAGGGCGCAACGGTAGGCTCAGCACTCGGCGACGGATCCACCGGAGCAGGCTTCGGCGCATCGCTAATGGGTGCGCTATCGGGAGCCAACGCACCGTGCGCGGTGTACTTGGTGCCCGGCTCGTAGTTCGCCGCAACCTCAGTGGTGGAGGCGGAAGCGTTCATATCCGGGTGGGTCAGCATCTTCACGCGCAGAGCCGTGCCCTTGTAGAACGACTCGTCACGGAAGGTAAAGCGCGCCACACCATCCTCGACGGAGCCTTCCAGATCGAGGTACGGGTAGACCGGGTCATCCTGGGCGTAGAAGCCGCCGCGCATGAAGCCGCGCACCTTCGGGTCCTTGAAGCGGACCTCAACGGTGCTGAAGCCGTTGCCGTTCGGGGTGACGGTCACGTCGTAGTCCATGCTGGTCGGCGTGTACTGCTGGGTGCTGAGTACGGTGTTCGCCTGATCCGGGATTTCTTCGGGCCAGGAGCCGTTACCGTCATCGCTGTACACACTCTCAGCCTTGCCGGGCTCGTAGGTGAGCTTGTGCGAGATCCAGCGGGACGCTTCCGCGCTGTTCGCGTCGGAGGTGTCGGGGGTGAAGACCGCCTGCAGCTGGGAACCCTCGCTACCGAGCATTTCAGACCAGGTGGCGGTACCGTTCACGACCGGCAGGTCGGTCAGGAAGTAGCCGTTGTTGTACAGGGTCAGGGTGCCCTTGAGGTTCTTGTTCGCGGCGGTGAAGGTGATGTCGCTGAGCTTGTCGTCGGCGTCCTTGTTCTTAGCCGGGTCAGCGTCCAGGCGGTGCGGTGCCACGGACAGCACGTACTTTGCGGCGTCCAGGTCACCGACGGGTGCCGCGTTGTAGCGGTCAACGGTGGGCACGGCGGTGGGGGTGCCGTCACCGAGCACGGGCTGCATGCCGCCAACCTGCCAGACCAGCTTCGACGGCTTGGAGCTAATGATGCGACCGTCGGTGGAGCGCGCCACGGTGCGGTAGGTGACCACGTAGCGGCCGGGGCGGGTGAAGGTCGTGGTGTTGTGGGTGTGGCTACCCTTGTCGAGCAGCCAGGAGTGCCAGCCGGTCGAGCTGCTGGAGAGCATGCGGTACACGTCGGCGGGGGCGTCGTCCGGGTTGTAACGGAAGAGCTCCATGCGGCCGGGGCCCTCAACGGAGAGAATGTCGGTAGCGAACACGCCGTCACGGAAACGCTCGGTGGGCACCTTCGTGGATGCGCCCAGGCCAGCCCAGATGGGGTCCTGGTTGCCGTAGGTCAGGTGCGGTGCCATGTAGAGGGTCTGGCCGGGTTCGCCGAGGAACGCCAGGGAGGGCGAGTCGCCCAGGGTCATGGTGTACTGCGACTTGCCGTCCCTGGTGCTGTAGCCCTTGCCGACCCAGTTGACGGTCTTATCCAGTTCGTAGGTGTCTGCGCCGGTCTTGTAGGGGTTCGCCTCGTTCATGAGGACGAAGGTGCCGTTCTGTTCGTCCCAGTATGCCTTGGGGGCGTCGACGTGGCCCTTGGTGGTGACGATTTTGCCGTCGTCGGGGCCCGCTGCGGCGGGGATGGAGGGGGCTGCGCCGGCGAGCGCGAGCAGTGCTGCGGCGGAGAGGAATGCGGCGGCGCGGCGGAGGGCGGGCTTGCCGCCGGGGATGAAGAGCGCGGGAGTGTGTGTGGTGACCCGTCGTTGGGTCTGCTTCTGAGAGCTCATGACAACCTTTCTCATTTTTCTATTTCTTAGCGTAGCGCTTTTGCAAATAATTGTCATTCAGAACCTAAGTGAGTATAGTGATTCTCAGAAACACGTGTGCGCCGAGGCGCGCCCAAAAACGCACACCACGTACATCCACAAAGAGAAAAACACGGCAGAGCGCACCCCGAACGCAGGGGAGAAACCGGCAACAGGCCGCCGGGCCCAGCACCGGGCAAGTCCCGAAAACACCGGGCAGCGCGCCAGCCAACGAGCAGTCATCCAAGGAGCCACCATGCAAGGACGCACCAAACCCCTGAGCCTACTCAGCGCAACCACCCTCGGATGCACCCTCGCACTCGGGGCACCCCTCGCCCTCCCCCAGGTTGGCACCTTCACCGCCGCACAGGCACAGGAAAACCAGGCGCAGGAAAACCAGACCGGTACCCAGGCAGGCACCGAGTCGCGCACCTACGTCAACTACGAAGAAGGTGACTACGTCATCGCGGGCGTACACACCGAAATGCTCAACGCATTCCTCGACGGCAGCCAGTTCACCCTCGGCACCCTCGCAGACACCGCCCCCGGCCAGCAGGGACGATTCAACCCCGCCCGCACCGTCTTCCACCTGCCCGACGTCGAGGATGCACACACCAAGGTCGTAGCAGGCTACGACTACATTGCCCCCGAAGGCACCGACATCTTCTACATTCCCTCCACCCGCACCCGCGGCCTGCTCTACCCCGGCCTCGGTGCGGAAGGAATCCGCCCCGGCGCACTCAAGGACAACACCATCAAACTTGAACTCGTGCGCAGCAGCGTACCCGAAGGCGGCCGCGCCGAAGTCTTCACCGAATCCGGTCGCGACAACCCGCGCGTCTTCAGCACCAACGACCAGCTCGCACCGCACACCATCACCGCTGGCGGCCACGAGCACCTCAGCTGGGCATTCACCCGCGAAGGCATCTACCAGCTGACCTTCCGCGCCACCGCAACCCTTGCCGACGGCACCCCGGTCAGCTCCGAGGCGACCTACACCATCGCTGTGGGCACTAACGCTGAGGACGGCTTCAAGCTCCTGAACGCGCAGAACGCCGCAAAGGAAGCAACCAAGGACGCCACGAGCGAGGCAACCACTACCCCCGAGGCGACCTCCACCGCCACCGAGAGCGCCACCAGCAGCCCCAGCGCATCTACCTCCGCAAGTGCTGAGGCGAGTGCTTCTGCTGAGGCGAGCGCATCCACCGGTATTCGCCGCGTGGATGGATCCGTGAACGGTCAGAACGCCGCGCAGGTGACCGACCCGAACGGCGCGAAGGCGGCGGCAAATGGTGAGCAGGCATCCCAGGGTGGATCCGGTGTAACCGCTATCAGCAGCACCGACAACACCAATAACGGCTCCGACAAGGGTGAAAACAAGGACGGCAACAAGAGCGGCAACTCCCGCAGCGTGAAGGGCTCCAACGCCCAGAACGTCACCGCACCCGGCAACAACAGCGGCGGCGGCATCCTCTCCTCCGGACTGCCCGGCAGCCTGAACCAGCAGTGCATCGCCACCGAGGTCCCCGCCGAAGACGCCAAGGATTCCAAGGACGCTCAGAAGGACAGCAAGCAGAGCAACCAGGCAGCCCAGGCGCCGACCGGCATCCCCACGCTCGCCGTGGTTAACGCTGCCGAGCACAGCGGCCGTGAAGAAGTCACCCACGGCCACTTCGACGTGGGTCCCGTGCTCAACGGCGGCAACCTCACCAGCAGCGTGAAGGACGACCGCACCAGCCCCGCCCGCCACGTCTCCCCCGGCGCCCTCGAGTTCGTACTCAATGACGCCGCGAAGCTCAACCTGCCCGCGGGCATGGAAGACATCGCCCCGGCGGGCACCCCCGTGCACATGATTGGTGCAACCCAGCAGCAGGGCGTACCCTGGCTCGGCTGGAGCACCCAGGACCCCGAACTGCTCAAGCAGCTCGACGGCCCCGTCACCATGAGCCTCAACGGTTTTGAGGGCCCCGGCACGATGTCCACCTTCCTCTCCGGCAACTTCGGTTCCGCCGGTCAGAAGGTTTTCGATTCGCGTAGCGGCGGTTCCTTCCAGGTGCCCGCGAACACCCACCAGCACAGCAACTGGGTGTTCACTGCCGAGGGTCGCTACACCGTGACCATCGGCTGGACTGCGCGCCTGAAGAACGGTCAGCAGGTCAGCAGCGAATCGGTTCTGCACTTCACTGTCGGCAACCCCGATAACGCCCCGGCCAGCGATAACGCGCAGGGTGCGGCGGGCACCAAGCAGGACGGCGGCAACGCTAACAGCGCTAACGGCGCCAACGACGGCGGCGAGAAGAGCACCGCCAAGAACCCGCTCAACGGCACCGTGGACGAAGCCACCGGTATCGTCACCAAGCCCGACGGATCCAAGGTGCGCATCGTCGGCAAGACCGCCTCCGGCGAGGATTGCGCCTTGACCAGCCAGGAGCTCGCCACCGCCCAGAAGGCGGCCGCGGCGGGTAAGCTGCCGAACACCGGTGTGGTCATCGACCCGTTCATGGTCAGCACCTCGGTTCTCGCTCTGGCACTCGGTGCCATGATTCTGCGTTCGGCACGCCGGAAGGGACGCCGCGGTGGCACCGCATAGCGGGCATACCGCCGGCGAGGGTTCGCACGCCTATACGCGACGCGCCGCCCTCACCCTCGCCTCCCGTGCCGCGGCGGGTGCCGGTGCCGGTGCCCTCGCGCTGAGCGGATGCGCCACCACCGTCAATGCCTCCTCCGACCGGATGCACGTGGTCGCCACGACCCCGATTCTGGCGGATTTGGCGCAGCAGATTGCTGGCGACCGCGCCAGCGTACACTCCCTCGTGCCCGCCGGTGCCGACCCACACTCGTACGAGCCGAGCCTGCGCGATATCCGCGATGTCGCCTACGCCCGCTGCGCCCTGACGAACGGCCTGCTGCTGGAGCAGCGCAAGCTCACTAAGATGGTTGAGGCGAACCTGCCCGCAGGCGTTGTGTCCGTGGCGGTTGCGGAGAAAATCGAGCAGTACGGCGGCAAGCTGGAAGCCATCGTGGAGGATGCCTCCCTGGACTCCATCTGGCTGGGTTTGCGCGTTGAGGAGGGCGGGCAGAACGAGTCCGCCCCCGCCGACTCTTCGGAGGCCGGCATGCGTTTTGAGGTGCAGAGCGTGCGGGCACGCACCGCCACCGATTCCTCGAATGCGCAGCTGGCGGCGTTCATTACGCAGACCTTCGGCGCGGTGGAGATGCTGTGCGATTCGCATGCGCGCGGCGTGAACCTCACCCGTGAGGGGGACACCGCGATTCGCACCGGCAATATGGGTTCGCTGGAGCTTCCGTTGCAGGCGCATACGCACCTGTCGTGGGCGTTTAGTGATGCCGGCGAGTACGCCATTGAGCTGAGCGCCACCGCGGTCAAGGCGCCGGAGTCGGTGCGTTCCTCGCGCGGCACCCTGTACTGCGCGGTTGGTCGTGACCCGCAGGAGCTGGTGGACCGTCTGGCGAAGGAACAGAACGTTTCTGCCGCCGAGATCAAGGTTCTTTCCGCAGGTCACGCCGATATTACGGCACGTACCGGCGACGGCAGGCTCGTGCTTCGCGCGGATTCCTCCCAGGGCGCCGTCGAGTACGAGTTGAACCGCACCGTGGTCGCGGTCCCCTCCCGCACCCTGCAGGAGGTGCCCGCGGGCGGTAGCTACCGTTTCCTGCGTTCGGGTGCTTCGGAGCATCGCGGTCAGGTGTACCTGCTGGCGCAGGCCGTTCTGGGCAAGCACGTGCACGGCGAAATTGACCCGCACATTTGGCATTCGGTGCCGAACGCGAAGGCGAGCGTGCAGGTCATCCGTGACGCGCTCATCTCCGCTGACCCGGCGGGTGCGAGCGAGTATGCGACCCGCACCGAGCAGGTCATGAAGGAGCTTGACGCCCTGGACGCTCAGCTGCGTCAGGTGTACGGGGGCCTGCCGGAGTCGGCACGCAACCTGGTCACCACGCACGACGGCTACCGCTACCTGGCGAGCACCTACGGGTTGCACATTGCCGGTTTTGTGAGTGCCAGCGCCAGCGGCGAGCCGAGCATTCAGCAGCGTCAGCGCCTGCGCCGCACGGTCGAGGATTTGAAGGTTCCAGCGATTTATCTGGACAAGTCCACGGCGATGCGTTCACCGGTTCTCACGGAGCTGGCTCGGGAGGCTCAGGTGCGTACCGGGGTGCTCTATTCGGACACCCTGGATGCGCAGGCTCCTCACTACGCGCAGATGATGCTGGCGAATGCTCACACGATTGCACTGTGCTCGGGGGCTAGTTCTGGCGGCGATTCTTCGGGTGCTAGCTGCTCGGAGGCAAGCGCCTCATAACCCGGTTTTAAGCTCCCCACAAGCTTATATAGTCGTATCAGCATATAGATAATCTTTCACACACCGTTTCGGTCATGATCCAAGGAAGTCCTCATGATGAACTCAACCACCACCTCCCGCTCCTCACGTAGCCGCGCCCTGCCCGCCCTGGCTCTGGGCGCCAGCCTCATGCTCGCACCCCTGGGCGTGGCACACGCGGAGACCACCCCGGCAACCGCTGAGGCAACCACCGAGAGCGCCTCGGCTCAGCCGAGCGACAGCAACCTCAGCCGCGGCGAGCGCGCCCTCACCCAGACCCTGTCTGCGGAGCAACCGGTCGCATCCGGCCGCACCGAAATTTCTGCCGGTCACGTGGATATGGGTCCTCGTTTCAACAACGGCAAGTTTGAGCTCATGCTCCACGACGACCACGGCGAAACCCCCGTCTGGCGCAGCCTGGACGAGGTCATCTACCGCGGTAGCGACCAGGCGATCCTTGAGGTGCCGAACGACCCGCGCTACTCCTTCGTGGGTGCGCCCGCCGGCTCTAAGGTGTACGTGATTCCGCAGACCGAAACTAAGGGCGTGATTTGGCCGGGTTGGAACACTCAGGATCCGCAGCTGGTGTCCAAGCTGAACCGCGGCGTGAACCTGACCCTGGAGCAGGTGAGTGGCCCCGGCACGTTCAGCCTGTACCTGGAGAACGGCAACTTCTCGGCACCGCAGGTGCTGTGGTCCTCGACCAAGAGCGAGCCGCAGAAGCTGTGGGTTGAGAAGAACACTCACACCCACGCGAACTGGGTGTTCACCGCCCCGGGCGAGTACCTGCTGAAGGTTACCGCGAGCGCTGAGCTCTCTGACGGTTCGACCGTGTCCGATACCCGCTACCTGAAGTTTGCGGTGGGTGACTCCGCGAGCGCCGATACCCTGTACGCGATGGAGGCGCAGGCGCGCGGTTCTTCGAACTCCGCTTCTTCTGCATCTTCGGACGCTTCGTCTAGCTCCGCCACCCAGGCCACCGGCTCCTCTTCTGCCGCCGCAGCGAGCGACCAGAGCGGTTTCCGTGCCGAGTTCTCGATTTCCTGGAGTCCTATTGTCGCTGGCATCGTGGTCGTGGTGGGCGTGGGCGCGTTCATCGCCTCCCGTCGCCGCCGTTCCTCCGCTCAGCGTGAGGCACTGGATGAAGTGCGCGGTGACCGTTCGTGAGCGCGTCGGTAACAGCGAGCACTGAGCCCGTCCTCGAAATTTCAAACCTGTACGCGGGCTACGCGCGCCGCTCCATCCTCAAGGATCTGTCCCTGACCCTGGAGCGCGGCGAGTTTGCGGGTCTGATTGGCGCCAACGGTGCCGGTAAGACCACGCTGCTGCGTACCATTTTGGGCCTGATTCGCCCCGCCTCCGGGCAGGTTCGGGTGCTGGGTGAGTCGCCCCGCGCGGCGCGTGCGCACATCGGTTACGTGCCGCAGAAGCACCAGTTCCAGTGGGATTTTCCGCTGACCGTCAAGGATACGGTGATGACCGGCCGCGTGCGTGAGATTGGGTTCTTCCGCCGCCCGGCGAAGAAGGATTGGGTGCAGGTCTTTTCGGCGATGGAACGCACCGATGTCCTGCACCTGCAGGATGCCTCCATCGCAGAGCTTTCCGGTGGTCAGCGCCAGAGGGTTCTTTTGGCGCGCGCCCTGGCGGCCGGCCCCTCCCTGCTGCTGCTGGACGAGCCGTTCACGGGCGTGGATGCACCCACCCAGACCACGCTGACCCGCCTGTACCGCGAGCTGGCGGACGAGGGCATCACGATTTTGATGTCCACGCACGACATGCTGGCGGCGCGCGAATCCTGTTCGCGCCTGTGCGGTGTGCGCGGCAATATTCACCTGGACGGCCCGGCGGCCTCCTTCAGCCTGGAACAGCTGCACACGTGGCTGCACGGCCACGACATTGAGGAGGCGCAGGGTCACGCCCGCACGGGCTTCACCTGTGCCGGTGGTGCGTTGGATGAGTACGGCCACGAACTGCCGGATTCCTGCGCTTCTTCCCCCGCCCACGCTGATACTGCTACTTCTACCGGGGGTTCCCGTTGATTACTCCTCTCGATTTTCTGGCTGATCTGTTCAACCCGTCCCTGGCGTTCCTTCCGCGCGCCCTGGCTGCGGTGCTGCTGGCCTCGGTGGTGACGGGTGTGGTGGGTTGCCACGTGATGATGCGCGGCATGGTCTTCATCGGCGATGCGGTGGCGCACTCGGTGTTCCCGGGCCTTGCGGTGGCGTTCGTGCTGGGCGGCAACCTGATGGTGGGCGGCCTGACCGCGGGCGTGGTAACGGCTATTCTGGTGGCTATTTTCAGCCAGAATCAGCGGCTGCGCGAGGATTCAGTCATCGGCATTTTCTTCGCCGCCTCTTTTGCGCTGGGCATTGTGATTATTTCCTTGGCGCCGGGCTATTCGGGGTCGGTGCAGGATTTCTTGTTCGGCTCGATTGTGGGTGTTTCGAATGAGGACATCACCAACGCCGCAATCATGGGCGCCGTGATTCTGCTGGTGCTGTGGCTGTTCCACCGGCAGATTGTGACGGTCAGCCTGGACCGCGAGAGTGCCCGCGCGATGGGCCTGCCGGTGCTCGCCCTGGACATTGTGCTGTACGTTCTGGTGACCATTTCCGTGGTGCTGGGCCTGCAGACCCTCGGTAATGTGCTGGTGTTGGCGCTTCTGGTGATTCCCGCGTCGGCAGCGCGCCTGGCGTGCCGCCGACTGGGGTCGATGATGGTGTTCTCGCCGGTGTTCGGCGGTATCTGCTCGATTGTTGGCCTGTACCTGTCGTGGGCGTTTAACCTGCCGACCGGTGGCACGATTGTGCTGTCGATGGTGGCGGCTTTTGTGCTGGTGTGGGCGGTGACGGCGGTTCGTTCTCGAGCGCGAGCTCAGCTCAAGCAGAGTTCGGAGGCAGCGGCTTAAGCCTTCAAGAGGCCCCATGCTTAAGCCTTAAGAACCAAAGAGAACACTCCGTGTAATAAAGACGCTTAATTTAACACTCCCTGTTTAATGAAAGTACAACCTATCAAACACTTCTTATAGGTTGATATCGGCAGTGATAACGTCATCGCTACCCCTTACATGAACTTCAACGGAGGAGTCAGCATGAAAGCGTATGTTTACCACGGCCCCGACCAGAAGGGCGCTTGGGAAGAAGTGCCGAACCCCACCATCCTCGAGCCCACGGACGTCATCGCACGCGTGGACACCACCACCATCTGCGGTACCGACCTGCACATCCTCAAGGGCGACTGCCCCGAGGTGGAGCACGGGCGCATCCTCGGCCACGAGGCTGTCGGTACCATTACCGAGGTTGGCTCCGCGGTGACTGACCTGAAGGTCGGCGACCGCATCATCATTCCGGCCGTGACCAGCTGCGGTAAGTGCTCGTACTGTAAGGCGAACCAGCCTTCGCACTGCCAGACCGTCGGCGGCGTCGGCTGGATTTTTGGCTACATGATTGACGGTACGCAGGCTGAGTACGTGCGTGTTCCCTACGCAGAGACCTCGGTTCACCTGGTTCCGGAGGGTCTGACCGATGAGGACGTCCTCTTCCTCACCGACGCGCTGCCCACCGGCTTTGAGATGGGTATTCTCAACGGCAACACCAAGCCCGGCGATACCGTCGCCGTGATTGGTGCGGGCCCGGTGGGTCTGGGCGCGATTATGACCGCTAACCTCTGCGGTGCCGGTCGCGTCATCACCGTCGACTTCGACGAGAACCGCATGGACAAGGCCCTGGAGCTGGGTGCCACCGATAAGGTCAACGCGGCTGACCCGGACTTCATCGAGAAGATTAAGGCCCTCTCCCCAGACGGCCTGGGCGTAGACGTCGCTATCGAGGCCGTGGGCGTTCCGCAGACCTTCGAGACCTGCACCAAGATTGTTCGCCCCTACGGCAACATCGCGAACGCCGGCGTGCACGGCAAGCCCGTTGAGCTGCCGCTGAACACCATGTGGATTTCGAACGTGAACATCAACATGGGCCTGGTCAACTGCAACACCGTGGGCAACCTGCTGAACATGGTTCGCTCCGGCCGCCTGAACGCCAAGGCCATGGCGACGCACCATTTCTCCTTCGACCAGTTCGAGGAGGCCTACGACGTCTTCGGGCACGCGACCGAGCACAACGCGGTCAAGGTTGTTATCGCTCGCGAGGACGCCCCCACGTCTCGGTAGGCACGCATACCGTCAAGGTCCCGGAACTCCTGTGTTGAGTGTGGGGTTCCGGTGGGATGGTTCATGACACCGTGAACGTCCCTCGATGCGCCCCCGGGTGAGAAAGGGTAGGACTCACCCGGGGAGCGGATCCCCTGTCCGCGGTAGCGGACGGCTCGAAAGACGTGATGCGCCCGCCGGCTACCCGGCGAGATGGCCGGTACGATGCACGACGAGCGCATCGATAGGCTCTTCTGGAACGCGCGGTACCTCCGATTTCGCGCGTCCCCGAAGAGAATAAAGAAAAGGGTCGTACGCTTACGGTTCAACGGCGAATTCGTAGGCTGCGACCCTTTTCTCATGCCCGGAATTTGGTGCTCCGGGGATTTTCTGTACTCCGGGGTTTTTCTGTGTTCCGGGCGGGCTATTTAGTTTTTGGGCTTCTCAGCGCCGGGTTCCTCACTGGCGGCATCGTGCGGGATGCGGGTGAACGCCTCCGTGGGGTCGTCTGCCCCGGATACGGCAACTGCTGCGGCGGAGGGTTCGGTGGCACTTCCGGTAACGGGCTCGGTGGGTGCATCAGCCGGATCCTCGGCAGGCGCTTCAACGGGCACCTCCGCAACGATGGGCTCCTCCGAGATAGACGCCTCCGGAGCCTTCTGCATATCCTCCTGCTTATCCTGAGCCGGAGTCTCTACGGGCTGCCCAGAAACACCCTGCTCAGTAGCTACCGGCTCACCGTGCGCGGAATCCTTCTGCTCATCCTTGTGCGCGTCCTTATGTTCGAGCGTGTAGATGATGCGTGGTTCCAGACGCTCGAAGCCAATCTTGGAACGCACCCAGTTCACGAAGCGGTCGATGCGGTCCTCCGCCTCGGTAGTTTCAACAACCCGGTAGTTACGCGGCAGCATCACGCTATCGCTGAGCACACGCGGGTACTCGTCGATCTCCTGGATACCCGCCATGTACATATTTTCGCGGAACTGGTGGGCGAACTCCTGCTGACCAAGGAACAGCTGGTCGGCGTAGGTTTTAGCCGCCAGGCGCTCGCTGTAGGCGTGGGCCGAGTCGCGGGAGTTCTTCTTGGACCCGTAAATATCCCAGAAGTAGAAGTACACGTTGTTCGCGATAATGGCCGAGATGATGCGGTTCTGCAGGATGACGAGGGCACCCACGGCGGCCGCGCCCAGGATGAGGAGTATCACGGCCAGCGGGGAGAGCGCAAAGTCAGACAGGTCACCACGGTGGTTCGTGAAGAGGCCAATCAGGTAGGCGATGGTGACCACGATGATGGGCACGCCGATGAAAATCACGGCCAGCGGAACCCAAATGTACAGCAGGGCACGCAGAATCAGGCGGTAGTAGCTAATTGAGTCGCCCATCTGGATGGGGGTGGGCTTGACCGAGGAGTGGGCGCGCTTCATGAGCAGGCTGAAGATGCGGTTGCTGTCGATGCCGACTTTACGCAGCTTCGATTCTAGGGAGGCGCGCTTGAGGAAGACCCGGTAATTCTCCAGGACGACGCGCTGATCGGAGGTCAGCTCATCGGCGGGCGGCAGGGCGCTAATTTCCATGCCGGCTTCGGTGAGGAGCTTGCTCCACAGTTCCAGTCGCGCCAGCTCGGAGGGCTTTGCCGCCGCCTGCGCCTGATAGTTCTTATAGGAGATGAAGATGGTGCTGGCACCGATCAGCAGGGTGATGAAGGGTGCAATCCAGTCTTTGAGTCCCATTCCGGCCTTTCTCGTTGAACGCGTATACCGGGGTTTCGGTCGCCCCGAGTTCCGCGCGCACGCGGACCGGGCGTTGCCTCGGGTGCAATATCTTCCGGGTTCTACCGTACCACCCGCACCTGTGACCGGCTGTGCGCGGGCTGGAAAATCCGCATGACTGGTCGGCGGTTCGCGCGGCGCCCCCGGGGCGGCACCTCCGGGTAACGCAACGCCGCCCGCGCCGGCTTCCGAAGAAGGCCGGGGCGGGCGGCGGACCCATGACGAACGGGGGCGATATTAGTGTTCTGCGTTTAGTGTTCTGCGGGCTTCATTTCGCGCGGTGCCTTACGAATCATGAGGTAGCTGATGACAGCCATAACACCCATGAGCACGGCACTGAATGCGGAGCTCAGCACCACGCCCGAGTCGAAGGCAGCGAATGCGGAGGAGAGCAGCTGGTTCGCCTGCTCGCCACCTACATGGCTGGCGACGGACACGGCACCGCCGAGGGTTTCGTGGGCGTGGTCGGCGAGAGTCTCATCCAGGCCGTCGGGTACAACCACATTTGCGCGGTAGACGGCGGTGAGCATGCCACCAATGATGACGGTGCCGAGCACCGTACCTGTCTCGTAGGAGGTCTCCGAGATCGCGGATGCCGCACCAGCCTTACGCGGCGGCACGCTGGAGAGCATCAGGTCGTTCGAAATGGTCTGCGCAATACCGATGCCGGTACCGAGCACAATGAAGATCAGGATAATCACCAAGTCGTTGTGCGCACCCAGGAAGGCGAGCACCGCGAACGCGGCAGCGTGGAGCGCCAGACCGAAAGACACCACCTGCGCCGGGTGGAAGTGCACCGCCACGCGCGCAATCACCAGACCGGCGATAATGATCGCCAGGGTACCGGGAATCAGCAGCATACCGGCGTACATGGGCGGCAGACCGGAGACCAACTGCAGGTGCTGGGAGGCGAAGTAGATGAAGCCAACGTCCACCATCATGGAGATGAGGTTTGCGGTAATCGCGCCGGTGAACACGGTGTTGCGGAAGAGGCGCACATCCAGCATGGGCTGAATATCGTTCTTCTCGCGGTTGAGCTGACGCAGCACGAACAGGACGATGAAGCACAGGCCGGCAAGGATGGTGCTGATAGCCACCGCATCGAACCCGGTTTCGGAGGTGTGAGTCAGACCGAAGGTAATGCCGGTCATGCCGGTCATAATCAGCAGGATGCTCAGCGGATCCACCGGGCTGGGATTCGGATCCTTAGACTCGGGCACCATGATCGGGGCAAGAATCAGCAGAGGAATCAGAATCGGCACAGCGAGCAGGAACACCGAACCCCAGTCGAAGTGCTCCAGCAGGAAGCCACCCACGATCGGGCCCAGCGCCGCACCGGCGGAGAAGCCCGAAGCCCACACGGCAATAGCGATGCGGCGCTCGGTCGCATCCACAAAGATATTGCGGATAATCGACAGGGTCGCCGGCATGAGCATCGCACCGAAAATACCGAGCAGGGCACGGGCAATCACGAGCATCAGTGCGGAGGGTGCGAACGCCGCGAGCGCAGAAATCGCAGCGAAGCCGGTCGAACCGATGAGCAGCAGCTTACGGCGGCCGATGCGGTCACCGATAGCGCCCATGGGCACGAGCAGGGCGGAGAGCACCAGCGAGTAGGCATCAACGATCCACAGCTGCTCCGCGGAGGAGGGGCTCAGCGCCTTAGCGATTGCGGGCACCGCGAAGGCGAGCACCGTGTTGTCGATGGAGACCAGGAGCACCGGGAGCATGAGCACGCCGAGTGCCGCCCAGCGCTTGGTCTTCTGGTCGGGGGCGTGAATGGGCAGAGCCGTGGTGTGCGGATTGTGATTCGTCATGGGTTGTTTTCCTGCGTCTATGGGATTTCGGCTGATGCGGCGGACGCGGCGGCATCGGCCCGGCCTATCTTTTGGACTAGGGCTTTTAGTGAGGTTTCGGGGCTTACCCGGAGGTTTTAGGGTGCCGGGCGGGTCCACAAACGAAGATTAACTATACCAACTGGACGGTATAGTTTCAAGCGGTTAGACTGGTACCCATGACCACCCCCAACCACCGCAAACAGCGCGCTAACAACTCCCGCGAACACATCCTCGACACCTACGTCGACCTGCTGATTCGCTCGGGAGAACGCGCCGCAACCCTCGACGCCGTCGCCACCGCCGCCAAGGTCTCCAAGGGCGGGCTACTCTACCACTTCTCATCCAAGAAGGCGCTCCTTGAGGCGCTCGCAGAACGCACCCTCACCCTGGCTGAAGAGGACTTCGCGGCGATGGAGCAGGCACCCGAGGGGGCAAGCGCCTACTACATCAATTCCTCCACGCCGGATAACACCCCGTTCGACCGTGCCCTCATTGCCCTCAGCCGCCTGGCTCAGAACAATAATGAGCTCGCCCAGCAGACCATGAGCCGCGTGCAGGATGGCTGGCATGCGCTCGTCCTCGCCGAGCTGGGTGATGAACAGATCGCCCGCACCGTGCTACTTCTGGGTGATGGCATGTACTACAACGCGGCATTCGGAGGCGACTCCGCCAGCCCGCAGAGGGCCGCAGCCATCGCGGCAGACCGTGCGGCACTCGAACGCGCCCTGCAGGTACTCAAGGCGGCGGCTCATTAAACCCACAAAAGCCACCCGATACAGCGGTTAAAGCCACAAGCTAAAACCGCTGCCTCACACCCTATTCTTCAGCGCCGCCGAGCACCGGGGCTTAAACTGGAAGGGTACGTATCTACTCTTCAACCAAGGAGTTCCGATGATTTTCATTGCTGTAAAGTTCCCCGTCAAGCCCGAATACGCTGACCAGTGGATTGAGAAGACCCGCGCTTTCACCGAGGCAACCCGCGCCGAGGAAGGCAACAAGTTCTTCGAGTGGTCCCGCAGCGTTGAGGACCCGAACGAGTTCGTTCTGCTCGAGGCTTTCAACGACGACGCAGCTGGCCCGCACGTGAACTCTGACCACTTCCAGCAGGCTCTGAAGGACATGCGTCCGCTGCTGACTGCAACCCCGAAGATTATTTCTCGCCTGGTTGACGGCGACGGCTGGGACGCTATGGGCGAGCTGCAGATCGACTAGTCTGCACCCCTGACATGCACCTAAAACTGCATAGTTAGATGTTGCATAAGTAGACGCTAAAGCGCCTCTCCTGCCTGTCCTATTGGACAGGCAGGAGAGGCGCTTTGGTGTGTCCGGTACCTGAACTTTTCCCCTTGACACGACGCGGATGGTACCGGTTTTCGGGTCAGCGGATGCCTTGCGTGCATTTTTACCCTATTAACCCCTTAAAATGGGTAGAGTATGCACACCTATCGATACCCATTCGCACAGGAGGTCTGAATGAGCATCGCATCTGAGCCTCTTCCCGGCGCAGTCGCCGTCGAAGAGCACAACGACGTGGACCACACCTCTGTATCCCTCGCCGTCTCGACCGTTATTCTGGCACTGCGCCCCAAAGACAACGAAACCCACCCGACCCTGTGGCTACCGCTGGTTCGCCGCCTCCGCGAGCCCTACAAGGACCAGTGGGCGCTACCCGGCGGCCCCCTCAAACCGACCCTATCCCTGGAGGAGGCGGCCGGCTTTACCCTGAAGCGTGCCACCAACCTGGAGCCCGGCTACCTGGAGCAGCTCTACGCATTCGGCGACGTTCTGCGCGCCCCCGAGGCACGCGCCGCCCGCCTGAGCGGCGCCCCGGTTCCCACCCCCGCCGCCGACCACGAGCGCGTGGTGTCCGTGGTGTACTGGGCGTCGATTCCCGCCACCGAGGTCGCGAACACTCGCGTGCACGAGAACATCCGCTGGTTCCCGGTGGATGAGCTGCCCGAGCTCGCCTTCGACCACAACGAAATCATTGAGTACGCACTCTACCGCCTACAGAACAAGGTCGAGTACTCGCGTATCGCGCACTCCTTCCTGGGCGAGGAATTCACCCTGGCGCAGCTGCGTGAGGTGTACGAGGCGATTCTGGGCCGCACCCTGGATCCGGCAAACTTCCGCCGCCAGATTGCGGCATCGAAGTCGATTATCGACACCGGCCGCCGTGTGGAGGGCACCCGCCACCGCCCGCCGCGCCTGTACCGTTACAACGACGCTCAGGCGTACGCGGATGCGGGCCCGCTGGGCATGTACCGTGAGCGCCACGAGGCGTAATAGCGTTTCGCGCGTTGTACGCGCGCAGATTTAATGCCTAAGATCTAATGCTTCAAAGGAGGGGCGGCACCGAATGGTGTCGCCCCTCCTTTTGCGTTCTCTAGGGGATATCGGTACTTGTCAGAAGGTTTTGCGGGAGGATGTTTGACTCAGCACCCGCACGCTCCCTATGCTGGAGCCATCAGCTCTCTATCCGCGCTACCCCACCGTGGGGGTAGCTGGCGGAGCTGAACGTATCGTTTGACCGAAGCCACCCAAGGCGCGACCGGGGCGGTATTCGGAATCTAGGAGGCATCAAAGAAATGACCCACCGAGCATAAGCCCGGATCCAACAACACCAGGTCAATACGCTTTTATGCGTCCACCCCACTACCCGGGCTTACGTGTACCTACAGACCGCGCTCGGGTTTTTCATATTCTCATGCCTAACGTGCACTACGATGGCGGGAATCCGAGCACCCATTCGAAGGAACTCGGCCCATGCCACACCACATTACACTCGACCATATTTCGTATGCGCATCCGGGTGAGCCCCCACTTTTCACAGACCTTTCCGCGGTATTTTCTGCGCCACTCACCGGGCTTATCGGCGATAACGGCGCCGGAAAAACTACCCTCTTCAGACTTATTCTTGGCGACATAAACCCTAGTCAAGGCATAATCAGCGCCCCACCGCACATAGCGTACCTACCGCAAGATTTAGGGTTGAGTGGGCATCACCATCTTGCCGATATTTTTGGAATTACAAAAATACTGCAGGCGCTTGATGCGCTGGAATCGGGCGAATATTCCCCCAGCCTTTACGACACCATAGGCGACGCCTGGGATATTGAAGAACGCACCCTCGTAGCCCTTGCCGAACATGGTTTTGGTCCTGCCCTCACTACGACCGATACACAGGCCCGCCGCAACCTTCTGATGCGTCTCCTTAGCACCTTTTCAGGTGGTCAGACGGTCACAGCCGCACTCACCGCGCTTCTGTATTCAGACCCAGAGTTCATTCTGCTCGACGAGCCGACGAACAACCTGGACTCCGCGGCGAAAGCCCAGCTCTTCACGACACTGGAGGCACTGCCCTGCCCGGCGCTCATTATCAGCCACGACCGCGACCTACTGGAGCGTGTAAACGTGATTGCCGAGCTTCACGCCGATCGTCAGGGGCTGGCTCATCTGCGCCTCTTCGAGGGTAACTACAGCACATACCGGCAGGCGCTGGAGACCGAGCAGCAGGCAGCTCAGCGTCGCGTGACCGAGGCGAAGAATGAGGCGCGTAAGGCTGAGCGTGAGCGTGCCGAGAACCAGATT
The DNA here is from genome assembly GCF_001836905.1 of Rothia sp. HMSC062F03. Lineage (NCBI taxonomy): Bacteria > Bacillati > Actinomycetota > Actinomycetes > Micrococcales > Micrococcaceae > Rothia > Rothia sp. HMSC062F03. The sequence continues at coordinate 26,617 of NZ_KV830869.1, forward strand.
AAGCTCGATCGCAACACTCGCCGAGGTCGCGAATTTGAGCGGTCAAAGCGGAAACCTGGCATGGCTATGGGCCTGGATAAGAACAGTTCAGAGCGCTCTGCCGGGAAACTTCACACAGCCCACGAAAGCATGGTGGCGGATGCGCGGGCGGCAGTTGGAGAAGCCCAAGAGAACCTGCGCGTGCAGGAGCGTATCTATCTGGAACTTGTTCAGGATGCGCTCCCACTGGGGCGGAAAGTACTGGAATTACATCGGGTGAAGAACGACTCTTGCGCATCTACACCGCAGAGCGCCGACCTTAAGAATGCATACACCCAAAACACCGTTTCATGTGAAACACAACCTTATAAAGTTGATTATCTGCTTCGAATCCAAGATTTTCCCGAGGTTCTTATCCTGACCGGACCCGAACACCTGCACATCACGGGCGCAAACGGCAGTGGCAAGACTGTGCTTCTCAATGCGATAGCGCACGCGAACGACCCTGATTACCGTTCCCCAGTGCCGCCTGCATACCAAGTGCTCTACCGTCTGGACAACACCGCATACCTGCCGCAGCGCATCATCCTCGACCCGGAGCTCACCCTCCTTGAAACCGTACAGAGGGCGAATCCCGGTGCGAGCGAGCAGCATCTGCGTGACCAGCTGGCGCGCCTGCTCTTCCGTCGCGAAAGCGTACATCAGTGCATTGGGGATTTATCCGGAGGTGAGCGCTTCCGTGCCGCGGTGGCGCAGGTGCTTCTGGCCAACCCGGTGCCGCAGCTACTCATATTGGATGAGCCGACGAATAACCTCGACATTTCTTCGGTGGATTGGCTGGTGCAGGCGCTCGAAGCTTATACCGGCGCGCTCATCGTGGTGAGCCATGATGAGGACTTCTGCCGCCGCATCCGCATTGACCGCACACTCAACCTTTCAACAAAAACTCTCGGGAAGGAACCATTCGGGGAATCAGCATGCTGAATCTTCTCCTACATGGGAGGGTGTTTGACTCAGCGCCCAGTCAGTTCCTATGCTGGAGTTCTCAGCTCTCTATCCGCGCTACCCCACCGTGTGGGGGTAGCTGGCGGAGCTGAACGTATCGTTTGACCGAAGCCACCCAAGGCGCGACCGGGGCGGTATTCGGAATCTAGGAGGCATCAAAGAAATGACCCACCGAGCATAAGCCCGGACTCAGAAGAATTTTTCGTGCGCTCACGCAGCAGCTCTACGGACACGTTTCCTACGTGTTCCAATCAGCGCGCACGCACCCGGGCACAGGTACATCCACCGTTACGCTCGGGTTTTTTCGCACCCTTTTTGGGGCGATCCTCTTACCGCCACGCGCTCAGCATAGGCACCCAAACCGCCGGCACACTACTGCAACGCACCACCGTCGGAGTTTGAGAGCACCCGAGCATCCATACCTCAAGGAGCTCGTATGACACACGTACTTCAGCCGCAGGCGACCTTTCCCCGTTCCGCTTCTTCCCGCGATGCCCGCTCGCACGCCACTTCCCATGCAGCGGCGCACATTAGTATCGCTCATCTGCACTTTGCGCACCCGAGCCAGCCTCCGCTTTTTGCGGACCTTTCGGCGGTATTTTCGGCACCTCTGACCGGACTCATTGGTGACAATGGTTGCGGAAAAACAACCCTTATGCGGTTGATTTTGGGTGATTTGACCCCGGATTCCGGTTCTTTGGCGGCGCCGGAACATATGGCGTATCTACCTCAGGATTTGGGTCTGGACCGGGAGCAGACCCTCGCCGAGCTCTGCGGAATCTCTGAGATTCTGCGGGCGCTGCAGGCAGTGGAATCCGGCGAATACTCCCCCGAACTCTATGAGATCATCGGGGAGAACTGGGACGTTGAGGAGCGCACCCTCGCGGCTCTTGCGACCTACGGTTTCACCCCGGCGACCGTGGTTGATCGTGACAACTCGGAGGCGGTTCAGGCGCTCTTTGCCCGTAGCATGCGCAGTTTCTCCGGTGGTGAGGCGGTCATTGCCGCACTTGCCTCGCTGATGATTTCTGACCCAGAGTTCATTCTGCTCGATGAGCCGACGAATAACCTAGACTCCGCGGCGAAGGCTCAGCTCTTCACCGCTCTGGAGGCGCTACCCTGCCCGGCGCTCATCATTAGCCACGACCGCGATCTGCTGGAGCGCGTGAACGTGATTGCCGAGCTTCACGCCGACCGCCAGGGGCTGGCGCATCTGCGTCTCTTTGAGGGTAACTACAGCACCTACCGGCAGGCGCTGGACACCGAGCAGCAGGCAGCTCAGCGCCGCGTGAGCGAGGCGAAAAACCGGGTGCGTTCAGCGCATCGCGAGTGGGTGCAGGCGCAGGAGATTATCTCGAAGAACATGGCGCAGGTGTGGAAGGACGACCAGCCGGATACGATTCTTGCCCTCGCCAAGGACGCCTCACGTCAGGCGGCGGCAAAGCTTCGAGTTCTGCGCATCGGCAAGCAGGAGCAGGCTCAGGAGGCATACCAGAACGCCCAGGATGAGGTGCGCGTGCAGGAGAAGATCTACGCCGAACTGAGCCAGCAGCCCCTACCCGCGGGGCGCAAGGTGCTGGAGCTACATAGGGTTGATTCCCGCCGTGTTGATTCTCGGGTTTCACGTGAAACATTTGCCGTTCAGCAACCTGCCAAGGTTGATTATCTGCATTTTTCGCCCGCCGAAGCCGGCGACAAGAACCAGCAGGGAACCCCGGCGGAACGCCCAGAACACCTGATTCTCAGCGGCCCCGAGCACCTGCGCATCACCGGCGCGAATGGCAGCGGCAAGACCACCCTCCTCGAGGCCATCGCCCACGCCAAAGACCCGGAGTACCGCTCCCCCGTGCAGCCCACCTACCACGTCAGCTATTGCATCGAAGGGGCTTATATTCCGCAGCGCATTAGCTTGGATCCACAGCTGACTCTCCTGCAGAGCGTGCAGCGGGCAAACCCCGGGGTGAGCGAACAGCACCTGCGCGATCAGCTGGCGCGCCTGCTCTTCCGTCGCGAGAGCGTGCACCATAAGACCGGTGAGCTCTCCGGCGGTGAGCGTTTCCGCGCAGCGGTGGCGCAGGTGCTTCTGGCCGACCCGGTGCCGCAACTTCTCATGCTGGATGAGCCGACGAATAACCTCGATATTTCCTCGGTGGACTGGCTGGTGCAGGTGCTGAACCTGTACACGGGGGCAATCATCCTGGTGAGCCATGATGAGGATTTCTGCCGTCGCATCCGCATTGACCGCACGCTGGCGCTCTAGGGCTCCGCTGTACATCTAAGACAGGAAATAGTATCCAGAGCGCCATCTAGGACAAAGTTACATAGCAATCGTGTATGTACTCCTGCGTGAACTTTACATTTGAGTGACAAAATCTGCTGGAAAGTTACATTTTGTCACTCAAAACCTGATTGAGAGTTACATATTTGCCACTCAAAACCACCAGATTTACAAATTTCACATCCCAGTTGTTACATCATCACGCTTAAAATTGCGGACATACCCCGATTAAGCCATTAAAGAGACGGGTGCCCGGCACCTCCGAATGTGGAGGCACCGGGCACCCGTTTCGGTTATTCCGCCGCGGCTACGTCACCGCGTCGGTGAAAACCTTAGATTAGAGGACCAGACCCTTGGTCTGGGACACTGCGCGCTCGAAACGAGCCTGAACATCAGCCCAGTTCACAATGTTCCAGAATGCCTTGACGTAGTCGCCCTTGACGTTCTGGTAGTCCAGGTAGAATGCGTGCTCCCACATATCCAGCTGCAGAACGGGGATCAGTGCAACGGAGATGTTGCCCTGCTGATCGTAGAGCTGCTCGATGATGAGGCGCTTGCCGACGGTGTCCCACGCGAGGATTGCCCAGCCGGAGCCCTGGATGCTCAGTGCAACGCTGGTGAAGTGCTCGCGGAACTTGTCGAAGGAGCCGAAGAACTCGTCGATTGCTGCTGCCAGCTCGCCGGTGGGCTTGTCGCCACCCTCGGGGGACAGGTTGTTCCAGAAGATGGAGTGGTTGGTGTGGCCGCCCAGGTTGAACGCCAGGTCCTTGGAGAGCTTGGAGACGTTGCCGTATGCACCGTTCTCGCGTGCCTCTTCAAGCTGTTCGAGAGCTGCGTTAGCGCCTGCAACGTATGCTGCGTGGTGCTTATCGTGGTGCAGCTCCATGATCTTTGCGGAGATGTGGGGCTCGAGCGCCGCGTAGTCGTAGGGGAGCTCGGGGAGAGTGTACTTTTCAGCCATGATGATGCCTTTCATTAGAAAACTTGGCTCGCATTAAAGATTACCAGCGTAGCGTTTACTTTACTTTTCATAAGTTGGGGAGCGTCACATTTATGTAAAACCTCGCTCGAGCCTGTGGATCTTAGGCAAAGACTTTTCCCCACATCTGTGGATAATCCTGTGTATCAGCAGGATTTTCAGGTTCGGCACCCTATTCTGCCTTGAAATATCGGGGTATGCACTCATGTGAATAACAGTGCTGTAAGTTCTCCACACTGTGGAAAACTTCTGTGGATAACCATCTTTTAAGGGGATAGGCGGAGGATTACGTCGCGCCCAAGCCCCTCGCCCCCAGCCGAAGTATGTGACATCTCGTGACATCACCTAACGATTTTTGGGACCGCGGGGCGGAGGCGGTGGATTAAGTGCACAGGGTTATCCACAACTGTGGAGAAAATCTAAATCCGCGGATTTAAAGGCGAGAAACCTTTCGGTTTAAGAATTCCCCCTCGGTTTTAACGAGCGCAGAAGCCTGTAATTACAAGAATTTTCCAGCCGCCCAGAATTTTTAAGGCACATCGGTCCCCCCGCGCAGGGAGCAAGAATCACACGCATGTAAGTTCTCCACACTGTGGAAAACTCCTGTGGATAACCTCTTTTCCGACAAGAACGGGGGGAGACAAGATTGGGGAGACGTACCCCCGGAACGCCAGGGAACCAAACTACCCCGAGGAGCCGCACCAGAGTGCCAAATTTCCGTCGACGCCGACGTCGGGGCGTAAAGGGCAAAAGAAAAGAGCATCCCGCCGCGGGATGCTCTTGAGTGAGTGATAGAGAAACGCAATTAAAAAGATACGGTACGGAATGCAGCCCAACCACGAACTGCATCCGCACCGCACATCCGTCGGTAGAAATACGAGTTACTCGTACACCGACGACAATCACCGATAAATAGAGAGTCGAACCTATCGAAGCGAGCTTCCGGTCTCGCCTCGGAGGCTTCCTTCGACCCCGTTATGTAATCAGTGTACACGGTTTCATAACGTCTGCAAACCTAAAACCGGGGGTTTTTTAAAAAATTTGTTATCGTTTTGTTATTTTTCACCCAGGGCAAGTTCTTTGCACTCTCCAGAATTTTCATCAATACCCCTAAAATCCTTGATATTTCGCGGAAGTTGCCCGGTGGGCCCAAGATGATTTTTGAGTCATTCTCGTTTATACTTGCGGTAGAAATCTTTTTATAAGTGTCTTGGGTCACTAGGCAGATTGCTGTTTTTGCACTTGATGCTCATAAATCGACAACCCTAGCACCCTCCTAAAAATTAGCACCAAAGTGTCAAGCATTACTTGACCGTACCAATTTCAACCTTGAGCGGTTGTTGCTTCGCTACAATGGGTGCCAACCACACCACATCTCTCCCTCGGAGAGTTCCTATCCGATAAAATTCACATCCGATAAAAGAGGAACCGATTCCGTGTCCACACCGACCACACCGCAGCACCCGGACGGCACTGCAAGCCTTGAGTCTCCGCGCTGGCTCTCTGCCGAAGAACGTGAGGGCTGGCTCTTTATCAGCTCCATCATCTTTAACCTCACCCGCCGCCTCGAGAACCAGCTTCAGAGCGAGGCCGGCATTAGTTTCGTCGAGTACATGGTGCTCGCAATGCTTTCCGAGTCAAACGACCTCTCTCTGACCATGACCGAACTGGCCATCACCACAAATACTCTCCCCGCGCGCCTCTCCCGCGTGGTGGCCCGCCTCGAGAAGGACGGCTACGTGCGCCGCTCCCTCAGCGCCGAAGACCGCCGAGTCAGCATCTGCCACCTGCTCCCCGCAGGCGAGCAGAAGGTGCAGGAGGTCGCCCCCGGCCACGTGAACGAAGTACGCCGCCAGATTTTCGACCACCTCACGACCGAGCAGATTGAGCACCTCGCAGAAATCGGTGAGGCAGTCCTGGGCAACACCCCCTCGAATGTCATCTCGATTGATGCACTGCAGCGTGGGGACTACCCCACACAATAACCTCCTCCGCCTTCGGGTAAGATTCGCCCCGGGCGAGAGTTGAGAGAACCAGAGATAAGGCACATTCCCCACCGGGAACGTGCCTTATCTCTTTAATAGATTTCTTAAATAGGCTCTTGCAGTCGCGAGCGCTGCGGTACGCGCGAACCTTAAAACCGCTTAAAGTTGTCCCGAGCATCGATACATGCGAAGAATTTTAAAAAAATTTTTGCGGTATCACGTACCGCTTTGAAATGTCGGATGACCGGCTGTCGGGCGCCGGGGCATCATGCATATACGCGGGATGTTGGGGTGTCTAACGCCTCCCTCAACCGCGAAATCTCAAGGAAACACACCCAATACCACCCATCCCAAAGGTTGTATTCAGGTCACCCACACTAAGGGTAGTGGTGACAATATGTCAGGGGTGCCTCATCTACCCCACCGATTAGCCTTTTCTCTCTGTACACACCCCACAGCACCCCGTACGATAAATACCAACAGGTTGCACCGCGCCATCCCGGCGCCTAAAAGCAACCACCATATAAGGAGAAACCATATGTCTAAGTCTTTCTACGACCTTCTGAACGAGCAGATCGGCCACGAGTTCGCAGCATCCCACCAGTACCTGTCCATGGCTATCTGGCTTGACGGTGAGGACCTGCCCCAGCTGGCTAAGTTCTTCTACCGCCAGTCCCTCGAAGAGCGCGAGCACGCACTCATGATGGTTCAGTACAAGCTGGACCGCGGCCACAAGGTCGAGATCCCCGCTGTTCCCGCCGTCAAGAACGACTTCGAGAACGTCCAGGAAATCGTTGACATGTCCCTGGCACAGGAGAAGGTTGTCACCGGCCAGATCGAGGCACTGTTCTCCGCAGCACGCGCTGAGAACTACGCATTGGGCGAGCAGTTCATCCTCTGGTTCCTGAAGGAACAGGTTGAGGAAGTTGCAACCATGGAGACCCTCGTAACCGTTGTAAAGCGCGCAAACGGCAACCTCTTCGACCTGGAGAACTACGTTGCACGCGAGCTGGGCGACGACCACGGCCAGGAGTCCGGCGCACCCGCCATCGCAGGCGCCTAATCTCGTATTCGTGCGGCTAGGCCCCTAGTCGAGCCCGCAGAATACCTGCAGAATATTTAACGTTCCGCCCTCCCCGCACACCGCGGCGAGGGCGGAACGTTTATGCATTTAACACCTGAAAACCCACCACAGTGCACCATCCAGGAGCTAAAAGCCGCCAGCGGATACTCGAATACTCATACAGTGCAGAGTAAACTTAAAAGCCTTAGATGCCGCATAATATCGCGGCAGAAAGAGGAGAGAATGACTCACACCAACCCAGATACCCTCAGCCGCGGCTCATATAGCAACTCACGCCGCGTAGCCGACATTCTGCGCGCAGAATCCGTCGGCGGTACCGTGCTTCTGATCGCGACGGTGCTGGCAGTAGTACTCGCCAACACCCCCGCCTCCACCTTCTACTTTGGTCTGCGAGACACCGTGGTCGGCCCGGTTATCCCCGGCTTCAACCACCTGCAGATGAGCATCGGAACCTGGGCGGCAGACGGTCTGCTCGTCGTTTTCTTCTTCCTCACCGGCCTGGAGCTGAAGAAGGAATTCGTGATTGGTGACCTCAAGTCACCCTCCACCGCGATTGTGCCGATTGCGGCTGCCTTCGGTGGCGTGGCGGTGCCCGCGATTATCTACACGGCGCTGAACTTCACCAGCCCCACCGCACTGCACGGCTGGGCTATCCCCACCGCAACCGATATTGCGTTCGCGGTGTCTGTTCTCGCCGCCGTGGGTACTTTCCTCCCCTCTGCGATGCGTGTCTTCCTGCTGACCCTGGCTGTGGTCGACGACCTGATTGCAATCTGCATTATCGCGATCTTCTACACCAATAACTTCCACGGCGAGTACCTGCTCTTCGCACTGATTCCGCTCGCACTTTTCGCGTTCATCGCCTACCGTGGTGAGACCATGCTGCACCTGAAGCCGCTCGCCGCATGGGTTCTGCTGTTGCCCCTGGGCATCATCACCTGGGCACTCTTCCTCGAATCCGGTATTCACGCCACCATTTCCGGCGTGGTTCTGGGCTTCCTGGTGCCCGTGAAGATGTCCGCACGCTCCGAGGCAGCGCACGCTGAACACGGCCTGGCAGAGGTGCTGGAGCACCGCTTCCGCCCCCTCTCCACGGGCATCTGCGTGCCCGTCTTCGCGTTCTTCAGCGCGGGTGTGGCCGTTGGCGGCTTTGAAGGCCTCGGACGCGCCCTCACCGACTCCGTGGCGGTCGGCATCATGGTTGCGCTGGTTGCGGGTAAGACCATCGGTATTTTCGGTACTACCTGGCTCGTGACCCGTTTCAAGAACGCCAACCTCGACCCGGACGTCGCCTGGATTGACGTGCTCGGTCTGGCTGCAACCGGCGGTATCGGCTTCACCGTGTCCCTGCTGGTAGCTGAGCTGTCCTTCCCGCACGGCTCTCCGCACACCGAGGACGCAAAGATTGCGATTCTCGTCGGCTCTGTTCTGGCTGCCGTTGTGGGTGCGGCTATCCTGTCTCGCCGTAACAAGCACTACCGTGCCCTGGCTGAGAAGGAAAGCGTGGACGCTGACGACAACGGCATCCCCGACGTCTTCGAGGGAACCTACCGCGAGCCGAAGACCGAGCCGAAGGCCTAAAACGCTCACCCGCTACACCCCGATTCCCAGCCGAAGATAACCATGTCTCACCGCATCGAAACCACCGAAAACCACGCTCCCTGCGGGGACCGTCGCACGACGGACAACCCCGCTGAACGCGCGGAATACGTAGCGGATGGGCATGCTCGCCACCGCTCAACCGGCAGGAGGCGGCAGAAACTCGCCGTCCCCTCCCGGTACGCAGAAATTTCGGCACGCTGGGTTATCGGGGTGTACTCGTTTGCCGCGATTCTCACCTCGTTCGCGTGGATTCTCTCGCCGCTACGCCACGGCCGCGGGTTCACCTGGTGGGAGGTCATCGCCGACCTGCTCAATATCCCGTCCACGCACACCCTGCCCAGCGCCATCACCCTGATTGTGGTGGTTTCCGGGCTTATCGCTCGTAAACGCGCCGCCCTATACGTCGTCATTGCCTTCCAGATTTTTGGCGCGCTCCTGGCCTCGCATAGCGCTTTCACCCTCTTTTTTCCCGCCGGCATTATGCCCAAGGACCGGCTCTTCTCCTCGAGCATCGACATGCTCTCGATTCTGTGCGCCGCGCTGCTGGTTCCCTTCCTCGTGACGATTCGCTCGGCGTTCCCCGCGCGCGTGGGGCGCCTCTCCTGGGCCGGGGCCCTGGCGACCGCGGTGGGCGGCATCGCTCTCACGACCCTCGCCCTGTGGTACCTCTGCCGGGTGGGTTGGTGGCCCGAGCTACGCCACGTCTCAGTGTGGGAGTTGCTGCTGCACGGGCTGGGCATCGAGCGTATGCATCCGGGACTGTGGTCCGCCGATGTCATGGGCTTTATCGCCTCTGTCTGCGATGGTCTCTTCCTCGTGCTGGCCCTCTATCAGCTGGCCCGCGGGTACCGCGCCCCCGACGAGTGGGACGGCGAGAAGGAGCTACAGATTCGTGCCCTGCTGCAGCACTACGGCGCAAACGACTCCCTCTCGTACTTTGCGACCCGTCGCGATAAGCAGGTCATCTTCTCCTCCGACCGCAGGGCGGCCATCACTTACCGCACTGTGGGTTCGGTGTGCCTGGCCTCCAGCGACCCCGTGGGCGATCCGCACGCCTGGCAGGACGTCATCGAACGTTGGATGCTGCAGGCCCGCAGCTACGGTTGGGTTCCGGCGGCCCTGAGCGTCAGCGAGGCCGGTGCGCGCGCCTATAGTCGGGCGGGCCTGAGCGTGCTTCAGATGGGCGAGGAGGCGGTGCTCGAGACCGACCGATTCACCCTCAACGACACCTCGATGCTTGCGGTGCGCCAGGCCGTTCAGCGTGTGCGACGCGGCGGGTACGGCGTGCAGATTCGCCGCTACTCCGAGCTTGACGAGGATCAGAAGCGGCAGATCCAGCACAATATCGAGGCGTGGCGGCACGGTCGCGTGGAGCGCGGCTTCTCCATGGCCCTGAACCGCGTCAATGATCCGGCGGATCAGTCCACGGTTCTGGTATCGGCCCACGACGGGGAGGGCCGCATGGTGGCCCTACTGTCCTTCGTGCCCTGGGGCCCCACGGGGCTCTCTCTGGATGTCATGCGCCGCTCCCCCGAGGCCCCCAACGGGGTGGTGGAGTTCATGGTGGCCTCCCTCATGGAGCAGGCCGCTTCGCTTGGCGTGCGCAGGGTGTCCCTGAATTTCGCGATGTTTGGGCAGATTTTCGCCGCGGCCGACCGGGTGGGTGCCTCGGCGTGGAATCGTTTCGCTTCCCGTTCCCTGGGCGTGCTGGACCGTTTCTTACAGCTGCGTCGCCTGTATCGCTTCAACCTGAAGTTCTCTCCGCGTTGGGTACCCCGCTACCTTGCTTGCGAGCCGACGCTGGCGCTTGTGAACGTTGCGGTTGCGGCGGGCGTGGCGGAGGGCTTCCTGCCGGATCTGTCCGCCCGACGCTCGCGGGAGGAGCATCGCACGCTGAGCGAGGGTGAGTTGGTTCTTCTGCGCGAGATGCAGCAGGTGCGCGCCGAGGAGCACCCGCAGGTGCCCCGTAGCCAGCAGACGCAGCACCGCCTGCGCCACCTGCAGGAGCTGCGCGATGCCGGCATGAACCCGTACCCCATCGAGGGTGAGGATGTCACCAAAACCCATGGTTGGGATGGCTCTGTTATGGTGCTCAGCGTGCCCGAGGCCCTCAATATATTCTCCCACCAAAATATTCCTGAAAAAGAATATACTGTTTCGGGTCGCGTTCGCGCTCTGCGTGACCACGGTGGAGTCCTCTTTGTGACGCTCTTTGAGGCCGGCAAGACCTTGCAGGTCATCCTAGAGCGTGAGCTCGTTGGCGAGAAGCTCCTAACCCTCGCCTCCCGAGCTCTCGATACCGGTGACCTCATCGAAACCACTGGCACCTACGGCACGAGCCGCACGGGCACCCCCTCGCTCATCGCCTCCGGCTGGCGTATGGCCGCTAAGAGCCTGCACCCCATCCCCTTCGATTCCTTCACCGACCCCGAGGCCCGCCTGCGCCGACGCTCGACCGATCTGATCGTGAATCCCGATCAGATGCACAACCTGCGCCTACGCACGGCGGTTATCAAAGCACTGCGCGCGCGCCTGGACGCCGAGGGCTTCCTCGAGGTTGAGACCCCCATCCTGCACACGGTGCACGGCGGGGCGAGCGCACGCCCCTTCCGTACCTACATCAACGCCTACGGCGAGGATTTGACGCTACGCATCGCCCCCGAGCTGTACCTCAAGCGCCTGGTGGTTGGCGGTAGCGGCCCGGTGTACGAGCTGGGCCGAGACTTCCGCAACGAGGGTGCGGACGCAACCCACAACCCCGAATTCACGGTGCTGGAGGCGTACCGCCCCCACGCCGATTACGTGCAGATGCGCCAGCTGACCGAGCGACTCATCAAGGACGCCGCGCGGGCCGTATTCGGCATGGTTCAGCTGCCCCTTGGCCCCAAGTCCTCGTCGGAGCGTGTGCTGACGGATGTTTCGGGCCCCTGGCGCGTGGTTTCGGTGTGCGATGCCCTTTCGGAGGCGCTGGGCCGCCGCGTCGACCTGCAGACAGATTTCGAGGAGCTCCTGGCCCTCGCGCAGCGTCACGGGGTGCGCGTTCACGAGGGCATGGGGCCGGGCGCCATCATCGAGGAGCTGTACGGCGAGCTGGTGGAGGCCGTCACCGTGGAACCGACGTTCTACACGGATTTCCCGGCGGAAACGAGCCCGCTTGCGGCTCCGCATCGCAGCGTACCGGGCCTGGCGGAGCGCTGGGACCTGGTCATTAACGGCATGGAGATGGGGTGCGCCTACTCGGAACTGACGGATGCCCTCGTGCAGCGTGAGCGTCTGACGGAGCAGTCACTGAAGGCCGCCGCGGGTGACCCGGAGGCAATGGAGGTGGATGAGGACTTCCTGTACGCCCTGGAGACGGGTATGCCCCCGACCGGCGGCCTGGGCCTGGGCGTTGATCGCCTTGTGATGCTGCTGGCCCAGACGCAGATTCGCGGCGTGCTTTCGTTCCCGTTCGTGAAACCCCGGCGCTCGTGAAGTTCCGCCAAGATTAGAGGGCAAGGATAGGGCACAGCACCGCGCCTTCTCACCCCGGCACCGCCTCTTCGCGGCCCGCCGGGGCGTGAATGTTTAACCCGACCCTATATTAAGTATTCGTTACAATTTGAGCTCTGCCCCACTTTTAAGTTGCCGAACGAAGCCCGCGAACTCCACAATGAGATGACTAATCGTGCGCATTTTGACCGCGCGCCGCGGATCTAAAGCCGCATCACCAGCAGAGAAGCCCCTCGTAACCCACCCTTCGGTGTGAACGTGTGGGCTTTCGCGCTTTCTAGATTGGAGTACCGAGTGGATTTTCTTCTGAACATCATCGGGGACATAAATGAGCAGACCTCGGGACTGACTTCTTCCGTGTATGCTGTGCAGAACTGGATGTGGAGCAACTTCCTCTACTACGCCCTGATTGCGGCTGGTCTGTACATTACGATTCGTACTCGCGGCGTGCAGTGGCGTTCCATTAAGGAAATGGTCCGTGTTCTGGGTGACCCGGTTGCTCGTGAGGCTGACGGTAAGAAGAGCATCTCTTCGTTCCGTGCGTTTACGGTCTCTGCCGCATCCCGCGTGGGTACCGGTACCGTGGCGGGTGTGGCCCTGGCTATCGCTATGGGCGGTCCCGGCGCTGTGTTCTGGATGTGGGTTATCGCGGCCGTGGGCGCGGCTTCTGCCTTCGCGGAGTCTCTGCTGGGTCAGCTGTACAAGGAGCGCGGTAAGGATTCCTACATCGGTGGTCCCGCGTACTACATGAAGCGCGGTCTGAACGCCCGGTGGATGGGTTACATCTTCGTGGCGTTCATCGTGATTACCTATGCGTTCGTGTTCGTTGCTGTGCAGACTAACGCCGTGGTGGATGCGACCTCGAACTCCCTGGGCATCGACGTGTCGGGTACGAACTCCATGGGCTTCCGCATGGTCGTGGGCGCCGTCATGGTACTGCTGACCGCGGCCATTATTTTCGGTGGTATTCGCGCGATTTCTTCGGTGACCGAGTGGCTGGTTCCGATTATGGCGGTGCTGTACCTACTGCTGGGTCTGCTGGTGGTTCTGCTGAACATCACCCAGATCCCGAACATGCTGCTGATGATTTTCCAGGGCGCGTTCGGCATTAAGGAGTTCGTGACCGGCGGTACCATGGGTGCCGTGATTTGGGGTATGAAGCGCGGTCTGCTGACCAACGAGGCCGGTATGGGTACCGCCCCGAACGCCGGCGCTACCGCTACTATTTCTCACCCGGCTAAGCAGGGCTACGTGCAGACCCTGGGTGTTTACTTTGACACGATGATGGCCTGCACCGTGACCGCGTTTATCGTGCTGCTGTCAAACCCGGCCTACGGTGATAAGTCGCGTGGTGCTTCGCTGACTCAGTCGGCGCTGGCTATGCAGCTGGGCGATTGGGCGGTTCACTTCCTGACTATCGCGATTTTCATGTTTGCGTTCTCGACTGTGATTGGTAACTACTACTACGGCGAGTCGAACATGCGCTTCGTGACCGGGAACAAGGTGGTCCTGACGATTTTCCGCGTGCTGGTTCTGGTGTTCGTGTTCTTCGGCGCGATTTCTTCGCTGGATCTGGTGTGGACGACCGCGGATATGCTGAACGCCGGCATGGTGATTGTGAACTTGACGGCGGTGCTGCTGATGACGCCGAAGGTTGTTGCGGTGCTGAAGAATTACGAGGCGCAGCGTAAGGCCGGCCTGGAGCCGATCTTCAGGGCTTCGGACCTTCCGGAGATTAAGAACCTTGCGGCTTGGGATGGCACGGACGTAGTGACGACCCGCGAGTTCTGGGCCGAGTACGATGCGAAGACGGCCGAGCGTCGCAAGCTGAAGGCCGCCAAGAAGGCTGCGAAGGCCGGTCGCTAGGCTAGCTGACGCGGTTCACCGAGCGTGAGCCGTCGACTGAGAGCTGTGTGAGGGCCCGTTCCCGCCGAATGTGGGGGCGGGCCCTCACGCTATTCGGGGGCCCAACGGTGCGATTCGGCCGGTGGGCGTCGCGTGCACCGGTATTCTGGTGGAGGTGCGCCGCGCGTAGGCGGGGCGCTATTGAGGCATTGTGAGGAGAAGTAATGGACTGGAAGCCCGTAGTGGATATCGTGGTGACCGCGGTTTTCCTGCTGGGTATCGGCCTGGCCCTGTGGGGTCTGCTGACGGTGCACCGTAGCCCGTACTTTTCCGAGGTGCAGAAGCTTAAGTGGCTTCTGCTGGTGCTGTTCCTGCCGTATCTTGGCCCCCTGGTTTGGATTTTGCGGGTTCGTACCGAGCGCGCGGAGGCCGCACAGCGGGAGCTGGAGGCGGCGAAGCGGGACGGGGCTCCACTTGGGGAAGCCGGTGAGGTTGCGGCTCGGGCCGAGTAGTCCGGGTCTAACACCCCCACCCCAACCATTAAGGTAACGAAGGTCACACCATTTCAATTGGACAGTGCATCACGCACCCCGTATAGTTCTATGTGTTGCCTGCGGTGATACACCGTAAGACACTTGCGCGAGTGGCGGAATAGGCAGACGCGCACGGTTCAGGTCCGTGTGCCCGTGAGGGCGTGGGGGTTCAACTCCCCCCTCGCGCACCAACGATCCCCGGTTCGAAAGAACCGGGGATTTTTTCATGCATTAACGGCCCAATCCCCAGACGATACGCGGGATTCCGGGCCGATTCACCCGTGCATCCCCTAAAATGGAACCGGGTGTGTTCACGCACAGAACACACAGCTAACGCACAGACACGCTCGTTAAACTGAACCCTTTGAGGTATACCGCGAGCGCAGTAGTTGCTCGGATTGGTCGTTGAGAAGGAGGCGGCATGAAGTTTTTCGACAAGCTAGGAAAGCTGGAACAGGGCATCGGCCGCACCGTCGGCTTTTCTAAGGGCTTCGGCACCTTTGAGAAGGCAGATGTCGCCAACCGCGTCCGCATCATGATGGACGACGAGTCTTACGTGGACGGCAGCGGCCGCACCATGGCCCCGAATATTTACACGCTCCGCTTCGCGCCGGTCGATTTTCCGCGCGTGCGCGAGTGGGGCAACCCGTTCGCCGTGGAGCTGTGCGACCTGGCTATCTCTCACGCTCGCGCCCAGGGATACACCCTCATCGGCGCGGTGCGCGTGACCTTCAACGTTCTCGATTCCCTGGCCGAGGGTGAATTCGAGGTGGTGGCCACCTTCGAGCCGTTCTCGGTTCCGGATGCGCCCGCCTCCCCCACCCTGCGCGGCGCCGCTAACTACGCGCCGGTGCGCCCGCCCCGGGAGTCTTCGCTGCCCACGCGCATCACGAAACCCGCCGCCCAGCCTCAGCCCGCGCAGCCGGTTCAGCCGCAGCAGCCGGTGGCGCAGCCGAACTCTCGTCTCTCGCGCATCCCGCGTAGCGGCCAGGGTGGGCACGCCCCGCAGGGCGCCCACGGTGCCCCGGCGTCCCCGGCTGCTCCTGCCGCGGCGGCTCCCCGTCTTTTCCTGGAGATTAACGGGCGCATGCACCCGATTAGCCGCCTGCCCTTCACGCTGGGCCGCGGTTCGGAGTCTGACCTGCGCCTGGACGATAAGGGCGTCTCCCGTCGTCACGTGCAGCTGTCGGCGCATAACGGCGCCGTCGTTGCCACCGACCTGGGGTCCACGAACGGCACCCTCGTCAACGGGGCTCCACTTCGCTCTCCCGTGGTGCTGACCAACGGTTCACTCCTTCGCATGGGCAATACCCGCATCATCTTCCATAGTTCTACCGGAGGTGCCCGTTAATGGCGTCCGAACTAACAGTCACTATTCTTCGCTACGCGTTCCTGGCGCTCATCTGGTTCTTCGTGTTCCTGGTGGTCTCCGCGGCACGCCGCGACCTAGGTCTGGGTAAGAACTACCGCGCAGTGCCTGTGGAGGCTTCCGCCGAGGCCACCCACATCACGCCCCCGCCCTCGCGGCCCTCGCAGTTGATTATTACCGAGGGCGCGCAGGCCGGCGCCATGATGCAGCTGGGCGACCACCCCATCACGATTGGTCGCGCCAACGATATTGAGGTGTCCCTACAGGACGATTACGCTTCGGGCCGTCACGCCCGCCTGTTCCCCCAGGGTTCCCGCTGGTTCCTGGAGGACCTGAACTCGACCAACGGCACGTACGTCAACGGTGAGCGGCTGACTCGCGCTACCCCGATTGAACCCGGTGATGAATTCCGCGTGGGCGGCACCACCATGCAGCTGAGGGGGTAGCCGATGAAGATTGCTTTCCGTCTTGAGGCGCGCTCCGATACGGGCCTCAAACGTTCTAAGAACGACGATTCCGGTTACGGCGGCCGCTACCTTGCGGTCGTCGCCGATGGCATGGGCGGCCACGTGGGCGGCGATGTCGCCTCCGCGACCACGGTGCTAAACCTGACCCCGCTGGACCACCCCGACTTTGAGAACGGCACCGGCGGCGTTTACCTGGCCGACGAGATTCAGAGCGCCAACCTGATTATTAACGAGCTGGCCGCAAACGACCCGCAGCTTGCCGGTATGGGCACCACCTGCACCGCGCTGCTGATTGACGGCGATTGCATCGAGTTTGCCCACATCGGTGACTCGCGTGCATACCGCCTGCGCCCGGGTGCCGACGGTGAGTTCGAGCAGATTTCGACCGACCACACCTTCGTGCAGCGCCTGCTGAACGAGGGCCGCATTACCCCGGAGGAGGCCGAACACCACCCGCATAAGAACGTGATTATGCGCGTGCTCGGTGACGTTGACGCTTCCCCCGAGCTGGAGCTCAAGACCCTGGACGCCGTCGTGGGCGAGCGCTGGGTGCTGTCCTCGGACGGCCTGGACGCCGTGGTTTCCGTACCCGAAATTGAGCAGGTGATGCGTTCGCACGACGACCTCGCGGAGGTTGCCGACACGCTCATCTCCATGACCCTGGAGCGCGGCGCGCCCGATAACGTGACCGTCGTGGCCCTGCAGGTCATCGACCGCGAGGAACTGCCGGTGGACGAGCCGGTGGGTCCCTCCGCGCTACCCGATTCCGCGCTGCCCGACTCGATTGTGGCGGAGCAGGAAGTCAGCGTGAATACGCAGAAGCTCCCCGAGATTGCCGCAACCGCCGAGGCCGCGGAGGCAACCCTCGCTGCGCTGGAGCAAGAGTCCGCTCACCACAACGTGCGTCGTTTCCGCCGTGCCCGCGACTTTGCCGGAACCCTGTTGCACAGCGGTTCCGATGCGGTGCGCCACCACATCGGAACCTACGACAACGCCGTGGATGCGGCCCTCACCAACGCCGCGATTCTGCGTGGCGAGCTGGGTTCGCGTCCGCATCAGCTGGTCGGTGCCGCCGCGGTGGCGACCGAGACCGGCATGATTCCGGCGGTGACCTCCCGTACCCTGGAGCACCGCGCCACGGTGGCTCAGCGCATGCCGCTAACGGTGGATGAAGCGCCCCTGCCCGCCGAGCTGGAGGAGCTCATCGCGGAGGAGCCGGCCGAACGCACCTCCCGCCGTTCCTGGTCGGTGCGTCTCTTCATCTTCCTGCTGGTGGCGGCTCTGCTGACCCTGGCGGCGTGGACCGGCCTGCGCTACGTGGAGCGTAGCTACTACGTGGGCGAGAGCGACGGCACGGTGGCGGTGTACAACGGTATTCCGCAGGCGCTGGGCCCGATTCGCCTCTCGCACGTGGTGGAGAATACCGATATTTCGACCTCGCAGCTCTCCGACCACACCCGCACCCTGCTGCGTAATTCGATTACCGCGAAGGACCTGAACGAGGCGCACCAGATTGTGTCGCGCCTGAAGACCCAGGCCGAGCAGAACCGCATCAAGGCGGAGCAGGCGGCGTCCGCCTCCGCTTCGCCGACCCCCGATCCGACGGCGACCGCATCGTTGGCTCCCGAGCCCGCGGAATCAGGGGCTGAAACCCCGACCGAATCCCCGAGCACGGAGGGCGGTGAGAACCATGGCTAAGCTGTCGTTCCGACGCGATTCCGATGCGCCGCGCGCGCGCCGCTTCACGGAGCTACTATTGCTGGTCGTGGCCGTGGGTATTAGCTCTTTCGGCATGTACCTGATTGACCCGGAGCACGCCCTGGACACTTCGAAGAGCCAGTGGCTTCCCTGCACCATCGTGCTGGGCGCCGGTTCGCTCCTGATCCACCTGGTCCTGCAGTTCCGTGCCCGCTACGCCGACCCGTTCATCCTGCCGCTGGTGGTGGCTCTGAACGGTATCGGTTTGACGATGATTTACCGTCTGGACCCGCAGATTGCCGCGCCGGTGGGCGACGGCCAGCTCATGTGGACGGGCGTGTCCATGGTGCTGTGCGCGGTCATCGTGTTCGTGTTGCGCGACCACCGCGTGCTGCGCAAGGTCACGTACACCTCCCTGGTGCTGTCGATGATTCTGCTCATCATGCCGCTGATTCCCGGCCTGGGCATGGAGTTGAACGGTGCGCGCATCTGGATTCACATCGGCAACCGCACCTTCCAGCCCGGCGAGGTCGCGAAGATTACGCTGGCGATTTTCTTCGCCGGTTACCTGGCAACGCACCGCGACCTGATTCTGGTGGCGGGCCGCCGCATCGGTCCGGTAAACCTGCCGCGACTGCGCGACCTTGCACCGGTGTTCCTGGCCTGGCTCGTGAGCCTGGGTGTTCTGGTATTCCAGAAGGACCTGGGTTCGGCCATCATGTTCTTCGGCCTGTTCATGGCGATGCTGTACCTGGCGACGGGCCGCCTGTCGTGGCTGGTCGTGGCCGGTATCGGTATCGCTGTGGGTGGGTACTTCGCGTACAACTACGTTTCGCACGTGCACGCCCGCATCTACGCGTGGGTTCACGCCTTTGACCCGGATATTTACCAGGCTTCGCCGGGTGGTTCGGGCCAGATTCTACAGGGCGTATTCGGCCTGGCGTACGGCGGCCTGTTTGGTCGCGGCTGGGGTCAGGGCCGAGCGAACCTGGTTCCCTACGCAAACTCCGACATGATCATCTCTTCGCTGGGTGAGGAGCTGGGCCTGATTGGTCTGGGCGCCATCCTGATGATGTTCATGTTGCTGGTTTCGCGCGGCTACCGCGCGGCTCTGGGCACCCGCGACGGCTTCGGTAAGTTGCTGGCGGCGGGACTGTCCACGGTCATGGTGCTGCAGCTGTTCGTGGTGATTGGCGGCGTGACCCGTCTGATTCCGCTGACGGGTCTGACGACTCCGTTTATGTCGGCGGGCGGTTCGTCGCTGGTGGCCAACTGGATTATTGTGGCGCTGTGGCTGTCGATTTCGCATAGTGCCCGTGCTCCGCACCTGGTGGCCGGTTACGATGCATCGCAGGGTATCGACCATATGGATACCAGCTACGAGCCCGAGGGCGCGACGAGCGTCCTGGCCCGTATCACGGCAAAGGATTCTGGAGGTGAGAAGAATGGATAGGGCGATTCGCCGCATGTGGATGTCAGCCGCGTGCGTGTTTGTCCTGCTGATGGGTACCCTCAGCTATATTCAGTTCTTCGATTCGAAGACCCTGATGGCTAACCCGTGGAATAGCCGAGCACTGTACGACAACTACGGTTCGGCGCGTGGTTCCATCGTGGTGGACGGCACGGAGATTGCTTCCTCGGTGAAGTCCGATGATGAGTACAACTACCAGCGCGTGTACAACCACCCGCTCAAGTACGCGGCTCTGACCGGCTACTTCTCCACCATCTACGGTGCGACCGGCCTGGAAGCCGCCATGGATAAGGAGCTCGCCGGCACGAGCGATAGCCAGTTCTACGATCGCGTGGCGCAGCTCTTCAGCGGTTCCTCCGCTCAGGGTGCCAGCGTGGAGCTGACCATCAACTCGAAGCTTCAGGACATCGCCTACAACGCTCTGCAGGGCCGTAAGGGTGCCGTCGTGGCGCTGAACCCGAAGACCGGCGAGATTCTGGCGATGGCTTCTTCCCCCTCCTATGATCCGAACCTGCTGTCCTCCCACTCGGGTTCTTCCGTGATTGCGAACTACCAGGCGCTAACGGCAGATGAGGATCAGCCCCTCTTCAACCGAGCGATTGCCGGTAATACATACTCGCCGGGTTCGACCTTCAAGATTATTGACGCGGTCGCGGCCCTCGAGTCGGGTAAGTACAACGCCGAGTCGGTTATCGCGAACCCCGCGCAGTTGCCTCTGCCGGGCACGAACATCAGCCTGCCGAACTACACGGGCGGCCAGTGTTCCACCCGAACTCAGGCAACGATTGAGTGGGCGTTGGCGCAGTCCTGTAACGCCCCGTTCGCGCAGATTGCGATGGACCTGGGTCAGGAGCGTATCGCTAAGACCGCCGAGAACTTCGGGTACGGTCAGGATTTGAAGATTCCGCTGACCGTGTCGAAGTCTTCGTTCCCTTCGAATATGACGCAGAGCCAGCTGGCTCAGTCGGCCGTCGGTCAGTATAACGTGAAGACCACGCCCCTGCAGGTGGCGATGACCTCCGCGGCGATTGCGAACGGCGGTGTGCAGATGAAGCCGAACCTGATTCGTTCGGTGAAGACCAGCAACCTGAGCACCCTGCAGGAGTTCTCGGCTGAGAAGCTCCGCACCTCCACCTCCCCCGAGGTGGCCAACCAGGTGAAGCAGTGGATGGTGAATTCGGTTGATAATGGTATTGCACGTAATGCCGGTGTCGCGGGCGTGAAGGTGGCGGGTAAGACCGGTACCGCAGAGACGACGGCGGGTTTGAATAATTCTTGGTTCACCGGTTTCGCTCCGGCCGATGACCCTCAGATTGCCATCGCGGTGGTGTACGAAGATATTGACGTGGCGACCGGCGCACAATTGGCAACCGGTACAAGTAAGCAACTTTTTGAGGCGGTGTTGAACAAGTGAGGCCTGCGGCTGATATTACCCTGGGCGGGCGCTACACCCTGACCGAGCGTATCGCAATTGGCGGTATGGGTGAGGTGTGGAAGGCTCGCGATAAGGTGCTTGGTCGCATCGTTGCGGTCAAGATCCTGAAGGAAGAGTACACCGGCGACCCCGGCTTCCTGGAGCGTTTCCGCGCGGAGGCTCGCAATACGGCGCTGCTGAACCACCCCGGCGTGGCGAACGTGTTCGACTACGGCGAGGAGGATAACTCCGCGTACCTGGTGATGGAGCTTGTGCCGGGTAGCCCCCTGTCGAGTATCATCGAGCGCGAGGGTACCCTGCCGCCGGACCGCGTCCTGAACTTTATCGCGCAGACCGCTCGTGCGCTGGCTGCCGCTCACTCGCAGGGCCTGGTGCACCGCGATGTGAAGCCCGGTAACCTGATTATCACCCCGGACGACCGCGTGAAGGTGACCGATTTCGGTATCGCGCGCTTGGCAAACCAGGTGCCGTTGACTGCGACCGGTCAGGTGATGGGTACCGCCCAGTACCTGGCTCCCGAGCAGGCTACCGGCCAGGCTGCGACCGCTTCTTCTGATATGTATTCTCTGGGCATCATCGGTTACGAGTGCCTGGTGGGACGACGCCCGTTCACCGGTGAGTCGCAGATTGCGATTGCGCTGGCTCAGGTGAACGATCCGCCGCCGCCGCTTCCGGAGAGCATTCCGGCTGCGGCACGCGCGCTGATTATGTGCCTGCTGGCGAAGGACCCGGCGCAGCGTCCCAAGGATGCAACCGCCCTGGCCTCCGCGGTGGATGCGATTCGCCGCCGCGACCTGAAGGCAGCGGTGAAGGCTGTGCCCTCCCTGGCCCAGTTCCTGGCCGAGGAGAATGCCGACGATGCAACCGTGGCCATGGACGCCATGAACGTTGCGGCTGAGCCGATTAGCGCCTCCGCCGCACCGCGTTTTGGTTCGGGCGGGCGTTTCTCGCCGGAACCGACCACGGCGCCTATCCCCCGCACGAGCGCCCAGACGGTGCGCACGAGTACGGAGCGTTCTGCCGCGGCGCCCCGTTCCTCGACGAAGCGTGGCCCGAACGTGTGGATGTGGATTGCGATGCTGCTGGCAATCCTGCTGATTCTGGGCGGCATCTGGACCGTGTTCTTCACCAATAATGGTGGAGGCGGCACGTCCCCGGAGACATCGGCGAGCGCTTCGGCCTCTTCGGAACCGACAAACACCGGTAAGGTGTCGACGGTGGAGACGAGCGAGGCTGCTGCCACGACCTCCTCCAAGAAGAAGGTGACCGTGAACGCGGTGAACTACGAGGGTCGTGAGCTGCAGGATGCGGTGAACGAGTTGAAGAACCTCGGCCTTTCCCCCAAGACGGAGGGTGTGGAGTCCACTCAACCGGAGAACACGGTGATTTCGGTTTCTCCGACGGGTACTTTGGAGCAGGGCAATAGCGTCACGGTGCGCTATTCGACCGGTCCGAAGTCGGTGACTCTCCCGTCGAACCTTGAGGGTAAGAACGTGGACGAGGCTTCGAAGGCCGTCGCAGCGCTCGGCGTGAATGTTTCTCTTCACTACGAGAATTCGGATACCGCGGCCCCCGGCACGGTTCTTCGTACTACGCCTTCATCTGGCACTAAGGTGACGGTTGGTAGTAATGTAGACATGTATGTGGCCTCTTCCAATTCGGGTAGGGGATCGAGTGCCAGCGCTTCCGCTGCACCGTCTGCGTCGGCTTCCGCCACGGCGCGTTAGCCCCTACGTTTTGATTTAGTTTTTGTCTTATTGATCCAGGAGAACTTATGGACCTGTCGGTTCCCGACACGGTTGATAACCGTTACAAGGTACTCGAGGTAATCGGTACCGGTGCGATGGCGACCGTTTACGCTGCCGAGGACACCCGCCTCGGCCGCAAGGTGGCTCTTAAGATTCTGCGTCCGGAGCAGGCCCAGGATGAGACCTTCCGTGCCCGTTTCAAGCGGGAGGCGGAGGCCGTCGCGTCTCTGAACAATCCTGCGATTGTTGCGGTGTATGACACCGGTTCGTTCGATCCTTCCCAGAGCTACGGCGTGGATGAGGCCGCGGGCGAGTCTACGCTCATCCCCTATATCGTGATGGAGTACGTGGAGGGTCACACCCTGCGCACCATCCTGTCGCGTGGCGGTCACCTGCCGGTGAGCGATGCGCTGGGCTACGCCGAGCAGTTGCTGGGCGCGCTCCAGTACAGCCACTCGATGGGCATCATTCACCGCGATATTAAGCCGGCGAACATCATGGTGCTGGACCGCACCAGCGAGGATATCGCGAAGGGTCAGCCGGGCCAGATTAAGGTCATGGACTTCGGCATTTCTCGCGCGATTGAGGAGGCCGGCGAGGCGCTGACCAAGGCGAACGTGGTGATGGGTAGCGCACGCTACATGTCCCCCGAGCAGGTCAGCGGCAAGGAGGTCGATGCCCGTAGCGACCTGTACTCGGCCGCCTGCGTGATTTACGAGATGATTGCCGGCCGTTCCCCCTTCGATGCCGAGTCGAATGTGGATTTGGCTGCTAAGCACCTCTCCGACACCCCTGAGCCCCCGAGCAAGTTCACCCCGCTCGAGGTTCCGGCAGGTCTGGATGCGGTCATTCTGAAGGGTCTGGCTAAGAACCCGGACGACCGCTATCAGAGCGCTGCCGAGTTCGAGCAGGCACTGGTCTCCGTGATTCGTCCCGGCGAGGAAACCGTGGCTCAGGACGCCGCCATGACGACCGCGTTCGTGCCGTCGGCAACCACCGCGTCTCTGGGCGAAGATTACGCCCCGTACACCACCTCGATTACCGAGGCTTCGGTGGAGGACGGCGGTCTCAACGGATTCTTCGACTACGAGGATGAAGAGGAACCGTACGAGGATGAGGAGTACGTCGAATACGATGAGGGTTCGCCCCGTAAGCGTGCGTGGACGCGCTTCCTGGTTGGTATTCTCATCGCCGCGCTACTGGCATTTAGCGTCGGCTCGGTGCTGTATTACCAGAACAAGCTGAACGAGGTTCCGCAGGTTCAGGTTCCGGCCGTGGTGAACATTTCCCGCGATGATGCCGATAACCAGCTGCGTAACCGAGGCTTCGTGGTGGAGTACCGTCAGGGCTACTCCGACAACATCAAGAAGGGCGACGTGATCAGCGTCGAGCCGGGTGTCGGTTCTACGGTTAATAAGGGCTCGACCGTGACCGTGACCGTCTCAAGCGGCCCGGAGAAGATTAAGCTGCCCGATAACCTGCAGGGCCAGAGCGAGGCGTACGTGCGTAACGCGCTGAAGGACCTGGGTCTGGTGGACGGCCGTGTCTCCACCGTGGAGAGCGCTTCGGTGCCTGCCGGTATGGTGGTTGAGCTGTCCCCCGAGAAGGGTTCGACGGACGATAAGGGTGTTCAGACGGTTGAGGCCGGTAGCACCGTGAACATTGTCCTGTCCTCGGGTAAGGTGAAGGTCCCCTCGCTGGTGGGTCTGACCAAGGATCAGGCGATTGCCGCTCTGACCGCTCAGGATGTTCTGCTGAACACCAACATTGAGACGGTTCAGACGACCGAGCGTCCCGCCGGTACCGTGCTTTCGCAGAGCTCTGCGGCCGGTACCCTGGTGCCGCAGAACAGCACCGTGACGATTCGCGTGGCTGCTACCCCGACTCAGACGACTGCCCCGACTGCTGCGGCTACTCAGCCAGCAGCGTCGACCGGTAACCAGAACGCTACCACCGGTAACCAGCAGCGTCAGGCCACTCAGCAGGCTACTCAGCCTGCCGCCTCGACCGGTAACCAGAACGCTACCACCGGTAACCAGAACCAGCAGCGTTCTACCGCTTCGGCTACTCCGGCACCGGCTGCGTCCGCTACTGCAGGTACCCGTACGATTCAGGGTAATAACGCGAACGCCAATGCAAATAACGCTAACTCCCGCTAAGGGGTTTTAGAGGTTAGCCGCGAAAAAAAGGGGCGGCGCTCTACACCGTTGGGTGTGGGGCGCCGCCCCTTTCGTGTGCCTGCCCGTGTGCCCGGGCTTGCTCGCGACTATGGGCTCAGATAGAGTATCGCCTCCAGCTTCCCTGTAGTGTGCCTACTACGGAGCTTCTGGAGGCGATATAAGCCACTGAGGACTCTAAAGGCTATAAGGGTTAGGCCATGAGGGGCGAGAGGCTCTTAGCGCGTTCTGCGGCGCCCTGCAGGCCGGTTTCTTCAAGCCAGTTGCCGAGCATCAGGTAGCCGCCTTCGGTCAGGACCGATTCGGGGTGGAACTGCACGCCGTGCATGGGGGCTTCGCGGTGGCGCAGGCCCATAATGATGCCGTTGTCGGTCGTGGAGGTGGTTTCCAGGACGTCCGGCATGCTCTCGGGTACGACCGCAAGCGAGTGGTAGCGGGTCGCGGTGAAGGGGCAGGGCACGTCCTTGAAGACGGAAACGTTCTCGTGCACCATCTTCGAGGTCTTGCCGTGCATCAGTTCGGGGGCGTGGGTAACGGTGCCGCCAAAAGCCTCGGCAATGGCCTGGTGGCCCAGGCAGACGCCCAGCAGGGGCTTCTTTGCCTCAGCCGCCCAGCGGATGGTGTCAATAATGACGCCGGCTTCAGAGGGCGCTCCGGGGCCTGGAGAGATGAGCACGCCGTCGTGGTCTTCCGCGAGCTTCAGCACGTGGTCCAGGTCGTATTCATCGTTGCGGATGACCGTGGTCTCGGCGCCGAGCTGCTGCAGGTATCCCACAAGGGTGAAGACGAAGCTATCGTAGTTGTCGATGACAAGGATGCGGGTCATGGTGTTGTCCTAGTGCTAATGGTTGATGGTGACGTTCTGGTTGAAGGGGCCGTACTCGGCGAAGTGCGGGAAGACGTACTCCATGAGCAGGTAGACGGCTACGAGCACCAGCACGATGGCAATAATGATGCGCAGCCACAGGGGCCCGGGCAGGTGTCGGAAAATCCATCCGTACATGTTCTTTTCCTTTCCTTAAGATCCGGCCACCGAAGCGGCGATTTCTGCGGGGGCGCCGGCGGAGGCGGGACGCCACGATTCGAATCGGGCGTGCACGATGTATCGTTCGGTATCGCC
This sequence comes from Rothia sp. HMSC062F03, assembly GCF_001836905.1. Lineage (NCBI taxonomy): Bacteria > Bacillati > Actinomycetota > Actinomycetes > Micrococcales > Micrococcaceae > Rothia > Rothia sp. HMSC062F03. Next base: position 52,884 of record NZ_KV830869.1, read on the forward strand.
GTAGCGTGGGTGGCAGGTGGTGAGGGTCATGAGACGCTCGGTGGGGGCCACACCGGGTTGGCCGGGCACAGGTTCGATGACTTCAACCTGGTCAGGCTGCACGATTTCGTGGCTGTAGACGGTGTAGGTGTAGTAGCCGTCTTTGGTGCGCACGTAGATGTGGTCGCCTTCGGTGAGCAGGTCGATGTCGTTGAGGACCTTACCGCGGGTTTGGCGGTGGCCGGCGAGGGAGAAGTTGCCGATCTGGCCGGGCATGGCGGTCCCGTCGTAGTGTCCGAGACCGAGGGAGTCGAGCACGTCGGCGCTGGTGCCCTGGGTGGCGGGACGATGATAATCCGCGCCAAATTTGGGGATGTAGACGACTCCGAAGACCTCACCGTGTTCGGGTTCGCTCAGCCCGGCGGGAGGGGTGTTAGGGTCCCAGCTGGGCGGGGCTTCGGCCGGATGCGCGTCAAACTCCTGCACGAGGGTGCTGACGGCCTGGGACTGGGTACGGTCGGCGTCGATATTGGTCCACCACAGCTGCCAGGCAACGAAGAGAAGCAGAATAACGCCCGCGGTGATAAGGAGCTCGCCGGTAATCTGGATGATCCATTGCAGCACGGTGCGGGGTCGGCGCGCAGCATTATGTGCTTTTCCGTGGCTCATGCTCTCTCCTTGGGGTTAGTGGCATTGCGTTTCTCAGCCGTCATACGCTGTGTTTAACGCTCGGGCGAGGTGAAATCATCCCGCAAGTCTGCAAAGATAGGTGTAAACGTATATTTTTAGGTTACCCATACAACAATAAGCGGAGGAAGTATGTCGTCCAACTCGGCTAAGGCATCGTCCAAGAAGAAGTCTCAGAAGTCCGAGAAATCTGAGGTGGAGGACGCAAGCGAGATTCGTCTGCGCGAGATTGCCCATGAGATGGAGAGCGGTACGCAGCTGAAGGAGCAGACTCCGCTGTGGTACCGGGTCATCATGTTTTCGCTGCTGGCCCTGGGCATCCTGTGGATTATTGTTTTCTACATTACGCAGGGCCTATTCCCGATTCCTGACTTGGGTATGTGGAACGTCAGCATCGGCGTGGGCGCCATGATGGTGAGTATGCTGATGATGACCCGCTGGCGTTAAGACTTAGGCGTTAGATTTTATGAGAGAGGCGGTCGTCCCGTATGTGGCGGCCGCCTCTCTGCGTTTGGGAGTTGAGTGTTTGGTAGGGCTGGGGCTAGAGAGCCTCTGCTGTGCTTTTCTTTGTTCTGACCCGGAAGATTGCGGTCATGGCGACCATGATGAGCAGTTCGGTGAGGGTTTGGGTGAGTACGGTGGCGCTCATGAGGTTTGCTGACGCTACGGTGAGCGGGCTGACCAGCGTTGCGCCAGGTAAGCGGCTGCTAGGGGCACGATGAGCGGTGCAAGGCTGAGGTAGCTTTCGACGGGGAGGGGGAATATTTCTCCCACTACCCCCATATTTAATATTCTCATATAAATATATACACTAGTCCATATAGGAATAGAAAGGATCTGGGCGCCAAGTAGGTAGGGTGTTGCCGCCTGCAAACCTCGATATTCCCCTCCGGTAATACACGTAAAGACCACAACGTAATCCACGCATGGAGCCAACAGAACAATTGCTACAGCTAAAGCAACGGGACCGCCCTCGGGATTAAAGAGGGGAACGAGCAGTGCAACCAGAACTGGAGTCCCCAAAGCAGCAACCAGCACCACAGTATGGGTGAGCCTCTTGTGCTGACCGGCGCTCATGCCGCTTAGGGGCATGAGGGCAAAGTTGGTCCACAGTAGCGCACCGAGCGCGTAGGGCACGAGCTGCTCGGAGACCTGACTCCATCCGCCCCGCCCCGCGCAGGCAACTCCCGCAGCCATGGAGACGAGGTAGAGGGCCACCTGGTGACGTTCCACAAAACCCACGGAACCACCCCTTCTAGTAGATAAGGTCGCCTCGCGCCGCTTCGTGGACGCGGCGGGTTACGGTCTCCATAACGGGCGAGTTAATGTTCCACCGCTGCCAGTAGAGGGGAAATTCTACCGGGGTTGCGGCGAGCTTCACGAGGTGCCCATTTTCGAGCTCTTCGGCGCATTGCGCCTCAGGAATGAGGCCCCAGGCAATACCGGAGCTAACGGCGCGCGCATAGTCTGGAGATGAGGGAATGTAGATGGTGGGGCTTTGAACGAAGGTTTCTTCAGCCTCTAGGCCTACCTCTTTTTCAATGAGGGCTCGTGCCACATCCTGCACAAAGTCTTTACGGTCGTATTCGACGACGGGGGCACGATTGAGCTCTTCGTGACTCATGGTCTTGGGCCAGCCGGGCAGGTACCGCTGCACGTAGTCGGGGGTGGCAACGCACCAGTAGCGTGCCACGCCGAGGGTTTCGACGGAGCAGCCGGGGATTTTTTCGGGTTTGGAGGTGATGACTGCCATGACTTCTCCGGATCGGAGCATGGCGGAGGAGTGGAATTCGCCTTCTCGTCGCAGGTCGCAGAAGATGCTGTCTTCGCGGCTGAGGGTTCCGACGGCGTCGATGAACCAGGTGGCAAGCGAATCGGCATTGACCGCCACAGACACGCTTTGGAAGCCGCCGGCACCCATGAGTTCGCGTTCCATTTCTTGCTGCAGGAATTCACTCTGGCGGGCGATGCGCAGCACGCTCTGTCCGGCATCCGTGGGGGTCACGGGATTGCTTCGGCGCAGCAGAACCTTTCCGGCGATCTGCTCCATGGCTTTGATGCGCTGGGAGATGGCGGAGGGGCTCACCCGTAGAACATCTGCCGCCGCGTCGAAGGTGCCATATTCGATGACGGTGGCGAAGGTGGTGAGCTGGTCGGTACTGAAACGTGTCATAAGAATATCTTACGCAGTGTGAAAATATTTAGATAGATTTAGGGTCCTTTTTCCCGTATTCTCGTCTCTGGCGCTTCATACTCCTGCTAACGCAGGCTTTATCCCTGCGTCGCGAGCTTTTGCCTGGCAAGCTGGTAGTAAGAGAGCCGCTACCCGCCACTGCGTACGCGGGTTCATACCCCGTTTGATCGACATAGAAAGTTTCACGATGTCCACATCCCTGTCCCTGCTGTTTCTGGGTGCCACCACCACTATCTCTTTGGTGGCCGCCATTGGCGCCCAGGGCACGTTTGTGTTGCGTCAGGGCATTACGGGTCGGCATATTACCCCGATTATTATCTTCTGCGTGCTCTCGGATGCGCTCATGATTGGCTTGGGTGTTGTGGGTCTTGGTGCGCTACTTGACGCCGCCCCGTGGGTTATGGAGGTTCTCCGCTACGTCGGCGCAGCTTTTCTGGCGTGGTTCGGCTACGAGTCGGCGAAGCGTGTTTTCACCCCGCATGCGGTTGTCGTTGAGGAGGGCACCGAGGATGCGCAGTCGTTGAAGGCGGCCCTGCTAACCACGGCGGCGGTCACCTACCTCAACCCGCTGGCATGGTTGGACACAACGATTTTCCTCGGTTCTCTGGCTAATACGCAGGGCGATCCCGGCCGCTGGTGGTATTACCTGGGCTGCTGTTGCGGTAGCGTGCTGTGGTTCCTCATGATTGGATACGGCTCACGAATTTTACGTCCGCTCTTCGCCCGCCCGGAGGCCTGGCGTGTACTTGACGCGGCGGTGGCCCTACTCATGGTGTATCTGGTATTCAACCTGCTCACCATGGACCTGTCCGCCCACTAGCACCATACCTTTTATCCCTTGTCAGGCTCTTTTTCCGCAGTCTCCTCCTCGCTAAGGGGTACGAGTACTTCGCTTTTAGGCATGGTGAGCAAGCCCCAGGTAGATATCGCGAATAATCAGGATGTGCTTGATTCGCTCAATCATGGGTTTGAGGAAGCTTCGGGCATATTTTTCGTCGCTACTGGTGGTTGCGACGAAGCTGAGCCCGGAGAACACGGCAACGATCATGGACACCTTGATGACCACGGCGTTGATATTGGTGTCTACGCCGAGGATTTTGAGGTGTTTGGGTTTGACGGCCATCCACGATTCGATGATGGTGTCGCTAATGGCTACGGATGAGAACCCCATGAAGAACCCGAAGACGAGCAGCATGAAGAAGCTTGCCTGAATAATCTACCCAATCATGGGGATGATGATGAGGTTGCCCCAGGGCGCGATTTTGAGGGGTCGGTGTTCGTGGATTTTCTTTTCTTCGACCCAGTCCTGGGCGGTGTTCCAGATTCCGCCTTCGAGGGCTGCGGCGCGCTCGTAGTCGTTTTCTCGCTAAAGCTTGCGACGTTGTCACCTCTGTTGCGACCCAGAAGGCGCGCTGTGCGCTCTAGAGAGGCCGTGACGACCACGAACACGGCGAGTAGCCCCATGAGCCCCAGAACAGCCCAGGTACGCGGGAAGCTGAGCCCCTGCAACGAGTACGGTAAAAGCACCTGCGGTAATTTGTACCCACTTCGGGGAGCGCACCATCAGCAGATGTACCAGGGCAATAAACGCACCAGAGATAATCGGCATCACGAGGAAGATGCCACCAAGCACGAGTAGGGGAACGACGTCCTCGCTCAGGGCAGTATCGGTTGCAATGGCCCTAAGGTACTCCGGGAGGGAACCGTTAGTTCCGTCAAGGATGAAGATGAGGATATCGCGCAGGAAGATATAGCAGACGTGCATGATGCTCACCCACAGAATCCACGGCACGGAGCGCGGGAACGCGTCGAGAGCACGCTGACGTGCAGGAATAATGAGGGGCACGCCCTGCTTGCGGAACCAGATATTGCTTTACCTCAGCATATCGGCTCTGCTGTATTGCAGAGATCGTCCCTCTGCGGCTTTGGTGCGCAGTCGTGCCCAGGTGGGGCGTGCGCCCTTTTTCCGCGGGGTGTTCTGGTCCTGTGTGCTCATGACATACCACTCTACAGGGTCGAGAATACCTTATAGTTTTTCCTTCTGGAGTTCAGCTCCAATGAAACGGGCATACGCACCCATGAGTAGCGCAGCTACTTCTTCGTGTCCCGCGTAGATGCCCAACTCCTCATCCTCTAGTCCTTTGTAGGTACCGCTGCTCATCTCGAGCAGGGATAGCGGTCCTTCTGCAGTCTCCGGTGCCAGGGCATCCAGGATGAAGCTCAGGCTCTCTTCTGTCTCTTCATCCGCTCCCAGGAGGCGCCCTAGGAGTGTTCCCGGGTAGGGGGCAATGGTAAGTACGTCTTCGTTTACGCATTGGATAACACGGGCTATAGGAATAACATCACCGTTCTCGGTCTCTTCGAGCAATAGCTCAGCGGAGAGGTCTATATGGCTTTCCTCGCTCTGTAGGAGCTGCCTGGGCCACCAGAGGTGAATGTATTCAGTGAGTGCTGCCCATACTTCATGGGGCTCCAGTGTGCTCTCTACGTAGAGGGCTGCCGTTCGTTCTTCACCGTTGTGTTGGTGCTGCTGATCGACTGGCTCTGGTGCGTGGGAAAACATGGGGTAGTGCATGGTTCTACTCTATCCCAGTGTGTCTGTGAAGAGCATTCTTCCTTGTAGACAGAGCCATAGACAAGGGTCTGAGCGCACAAAAAAAAGGGGGCAGACCCACCTGGGTCTGCCCCCTTCCCAGCTTTAGCTGTTAAAGCAAAAGAGCCCGCGCAAGCGGGCTCTTTTTATTGCCTATTGGATTGTTATCCAAAAACCATACAGTGAAC
>NZ_KV830870.1:0-22689 GCF_001836905.1 Rothia sp. HMSC062F03
GCGCGTGAAATTATCGCCACCCGCCAGTAGCCGCACCCGCTGAATGGCAGAACGGGCGAACCAGCCGCAGATTGCGCACAAGTTGCCCACAAGAAAATCCGCGCACAAGAAAATTTCACAAGAAGGAGCCGGGGAGTGTCACCACTCCCCGGCTCCCGCTGTATCCACTCTCAACCTCGCAGCCTACGCCGGCGCACCTACAGGCCCGCCAGCTCAAGGCCGCTCAGCGTCAGGTTGCTTAGCCTTTTAGCCCACCGGAACGTTAACGTTCACCAGCGAGTACAGATCCTTCGGATCATCCGGGCTAGCAACCAGGTCAATGAACTGCTGCAGGTCGGTGTCCTGCGTAGCCGCACGGGCATAACGCAGACCCGAGAAGTCAGAAATCGCGAAGCCCACCGAATCAAACAGGGTAATCTGCTCATCCGACACACGGCCCGGCTCCTCACCGGTCAGAACCTTCCAGAACTCCACCACCGGGAAGTCCGGGTCCTTCTGCTGAATCTCGCCCTCAATGCGGGTCTGCGGCGGGAACTCAACAAAAACGGTGGAACGGTCCAGAATTTCGCTTTCCAGCTCAGTCTTGCCGGGGCAGTCGCCACCAATAGCGTTCAGGTGCACGCCGGGCTTCACCTGGCGGTCCAGCAGAACCTTCGCCTGCTGCTTATCGGCGGTGCAGGTGGTAATAATGTCGGCACCCTCAACAGCCTCGTCCACGTCCTTAGCCAGGTGGATGCGGAAGCCCAGCGGCTCCAGGTTGCGGCGGAACTTCTCCATCGCGTGCGGATCAACGTCGTAGACGGACAGGTCCTCAATGCCGAGCACAGCGCGCATACCCAGCGCCTGGAACTCAGACTGCGAGCCGGTACCGATCATCGCCATCTTCTTCGAATCCTTGCGTGCCAGGTGCTTAGCAACCATGGCGGACACGCCGGCGGTACGCAGCGCGGTCAGTAGGGTCATCTCAGCCAGGAACACGGGGTAGCCGTTATCCACGTCAGCGAGCAGACCGAACGCGGTCACGGTCTGGAAGCCGCGTGCCGGGTTCGACGGGTGACCGTTCACGTACTTGAAGGAGTAGGTGATGTTGTCGGAGGTGGGCATCAGCTCAATCACACCGAAGGGGGTGTGGGAGGCGACGCGCGGGATCTTGTCGAAGCTCTGCCACTTCTTGAAGTCTTCTTCGAGGAAGTCGACCATGCCGGCAATGATGTTGCCTACGCCGTCCTTCTGAATCCACTTTGCCATCGAGGCGACGTCAACAAATTCCACCGCGTGTGCGCTAGGACGTTCAGTCATGATTTTCTCCTTTGAATAATTATGCTGCAAACAATGCGTTGGCAGTGAGTGCGTTTAGCGCGGATATTAGCAATAATTATGCCAAAAATATTCCAGAACACACTCTTACAAAATGTATTTTGTGTTTTTGGTGCGTGCACGGTGAGCTAAGCACCGTGCACGCGGGCGGGTGGGTTAGGGCTTGTCGTGGTGGCCCTTATGGGCGGTGCCGTGGTCTTCATCGTCGGCAAATTCGTCGAGCGCGATGTGGGTGTGCGGCTCCGAAACGAGCTTCTTCACCACGGGGCGGGCAGCAATCACGGGCACGGAACCGGTGTAGCCTTCACGGACGCGAGCAATCTCGTTGACGCGGTCACGAACCGTGTACCAGCCGATAATCAGCAGCGGGATAACCACCAGCAGCGATGCCAGGGTGTAGGTACCCACCGGGTAATCCAGCGCCATCAGCACAATCACAATCGCGAGGAACACCATCACGGCCCAGTCACTGAAGCGACCGCCGGGTGCGCGGTACTTGGGGCGCTTGTACTTGCCCTCACCGACCAGCTTCAGGTACTTCTGATGCGACATTGCGATAGCCGCCCAGCTGGCCATGGTGCCCACGGATGCGATGTTCAGCACGACCTCGAACGCCTGCTCGGGAACGAAGAAGTTCAGCACAACACCGAAGAGGCCAATCACGCCGGTCAGCAGAATACCTGCCACCGGAACGCCGGAGCGGGACACCTTGGTGGTGAACTTCGGTGCCGAACCTGCAACACCCATCGAGTGGAGAATACGGCCGGTGGAGTACAGGCCAGCGTTCAGCGAGGAAGCAGCCGCGGTAATAACGACCAGCTGCATAATCGGTGCGGTACCGTCAATGCCGATAGCATCGAAGAAGGTTACGAACGGCGACTCTGCATCCTTGTATGCGGTGTAGGGCATGAGCAGGCAGAGTAGAACCACGGAACCAACGTAGAAGATCGCAATACGCCAGATCACGGTGTTGATAGCGCGGGGGATAACCTTCTCAACGTTCTTGGTTTCACCACTGGTGGTGCCGACCAGCTCAATACCGGCGTAGGCGAACACAACGCCCTGAACCACGATAAGAGCGGGAAGAATACCGTTGGGGAAGAAGCCGTCATTGGCTGCAATAAGGCTCAGGCCGGGGGTGACGCCGTTGATGGGTTCACCGAAGACCAGGTACCAGATACCTACCGCCATGAAGGACAGCAGGGCAAGGATTTTAATGAGTGCGAACCAGAATTCCAGCTCACCGAAGAGCTTCACGGAGATAAGGTTCAAGGCAACGGTGATGACAACGACGATGAATGCGCTGAGCCACTGGGGAATATCTGCGAAGAACTGGTTGTATCGACCGAACCAGCTGATGTAGATAGCGATTGCGGTGGCGTCTGCAACGGCGGTCATTGCCCAGTTCAGCCAGTACAGCCATCCGGAGACGAATGCGGCCTTTTCGCCGTAGAATTCGCGGGTGTACGAGACGAAGGAGCCCGAGGAGGGGCGGTGAAGAATCAGCTCGCCGAGGGCTCGAAGGATCAGGTAGCCGAAGAAGCCGATGACGGCGTAGATGACGGCGAGCATGGGGCCTGCGTCCTGCAGGCGGCTACCGGTGCCCAGGAACAGGCCGGTACCGATAGCGGAACCGATGGCGATCATCTGGAGCTGGCGTGCGCCGAGCCCCTTGTGGAAGCCTTCCTGCTCGTGTGCGAACGGGTCATCTGTGGGGGGCTTAGTGTACTGATCCGCTGCAGAAGTCTGCGGGTTCTTGTTCGGCGAGGTGCTCACGCTATACCTCCTTGGATAGTTACGTCTGAAGCACGTGCTACACGAAATGTGGTTGGGAACACGTCTGCGGGTTATAACGACTATAGCACGGTAATTTAGGTAATATAACTCGCATCACGTAACAATTTATATACATATAATGCATATCTTATGAATATATTTGGTTCATGTTGTATTGTGTGGTTTTCATTGTTTTGTGAAATAGGTTAATTGAACCCCGAGTCCAAAAAATCAATTACCCCACCACCGCACAGCACAAGAGCACCCACAGCGGGGTGCTCTCACAACCTATTCAAAACGGGGACTTAGCCCTCCATCAGCCGGTCAATCTTCGCCCGCAGCGCGCGCTCGCGGCGGTTCAACCACCACCAGCTCGGCCAGTGCAGGAACGAACGGCGACCCACCTGCACGACCGAGGGTAGCTTTGCCTTGGCCAGCGCCTCGTCAATCTGCGGGTCCTCCGCACCCTCGGCGCGCATCCGCTCGATAAGCGCCAGGGACTTGGCGACATCGCCGTGACCCATCACATGGCGGCTCTTACGCTCCAGAACCTCATCCAACTGCGCGCGCACCGGAGCAATAGCGGCGGCGTTCGGGTGCTCACGTTCAGCGCGACGCTGCGCCTGACGAGCCCGTTTTTCGCGGTTAAGCTCGCGCCGCTTCGCGCTATTTTTTGCCTTTGATGCGCCCATGAGAGTCCCTTTCGGTGCCGCAATATCGTGTGCGTTATCCCCGTAGCGGGTCGGGCTGGTGATTGAACCGCGGGCCGAACCCCACTCGAGGCATTAGGTCATTAATACCTCTACTTTACCGCGTAATTCCGCGGAATCTCCGGCCCAGCAAACCCCAAAAAACCCCACAAAAAGATAGAGCTTCTTAGTTATGCCTTGGTAAAATAGTGCGAGTAGGAGGCGCCTCGCGCGCCAACAAAATGGTGAACCGGTCCACTAGGTGTCCGGTCGCATCTATCCAAGGAGTCAGCATATGGCTATTGCAACCCCCGAAGTCTACGCAGAAATGCTGCAGCGTGCGAAGGAACAGGGCTTCGCATACCCCGCAGTGAACGTGACCTCCTCGCAGACCCTGAACGCCGCAATCCGCGGCTTCGCAGAGGCCGGTTCGGACGGTATCATCCAGGCATCCACCGGTGGTGCAGCATACTGGTCCGGCGCTTCCAAGAAGGATATGGTCGTTGGCTCCCTGGCCTTCGCAGCCTACGCACGCGAGGTTGCTAAGCAGTACGACGTGAACATTGCACTGCACACCGACCACTGCCCCAAGGACAAGCTGGAGGGCTTCGTTCTGCCCCTGCTGGCAGAGTCCGAGAAGGCTGTCGCCCGCGGTGAGGACCCCATCTTCAACTCCCACATGTGGGACGGTTCCGCAATCGACCTGGACGAGAACCTGAAGATCGCATCCGAGCTGATCGAGCGTACCTCCAAGGCAAAGATTGTGCTCGAGGTTGAGATCGGCGCCGTCGGTGGCGAGGAAGACGGCGTTGAAGGCGCTATCGACGACTCCCTGTACACCACCGTTGCAGACGCCATCAAGACCGTTGAGGCCATCGGCCTGGGCGAGAAGGGCACCTACATGGCAGCCCTGACCTTCGGTAACGTTCACGGCGTGTACAAGCCGGGTAACGTGCACCTGCGCCCCGAGCTGCTCAAGGAAATCCAGACCGAGGTCGGCGCCAAGTACGGCAAGGGTGACAAGCCCTTCTACCTGGTGTTCCACGGTGGCTCCGGCTCCACCGAGCAGGAGATTGCAGACGCAGTGTCCTACGGTGTTATCAAGATGAACATCGACACCGACACCCAGTACGCCTTCACCCGCCCCGTTGCCGGCCACATGTTCAGCAACTACGACGGTGTGCTGAAGGTTGACGGCGAGGTCGGCAACAAGAAGACCTACGACCCCCGCGTTTGGGGTGCCGCTGCTGAGGCAGGCATGGCCGCTCGCGTGGTCGAGGCTTGCCAGCAGCTCGGCTCCGTCGGTACCTCCCTGAACAAGTAAGGTACCGCGCGCCTAGCGCAGCCGCAGAGCAAAGAGCGGTGCCCGCCTCCTCTTCACGAGGGGCGGGCACCGCTCTTTTAAATCTCGGGTGAGGGTCGGTCGGGGCCGACGCTCGCGCCGGGGCTCAGCTGGGCGGGGTTGACCCGCCGCCGCGGTCGACTAGTGGCCGCCGCAGCCGCAACCACCGCATCCGCAGCCGCCAGACTTGACGGCCACCGAGCCGGAGGCGGGAATACCGTCGCCGGTGTCGCCGCCCATGAGGTTCACGCGGTTGCCGATGTCCGGGCCGCCCACCGGTTGGGCGGTCTTGCCGGCCAGGGTGGCCGCAAAACCGGCGGGCTCGGCCAGGGGGCTGAGGTTCGGCACCATGGAGGAGCCGGTCGGGCCGCACGCCGCGGCGGCCGCGTTCGCCTTCGGCTGCGACACCATGTGCGCGCGGGAGAAGCGCTTGATCTGCTCTGCGGTCGGGTAGGTGAAGGACACCTTCACCTCGCCGTTGACGAGCATGAGCGGCAGCACCTCGCGGCCGTTCATCTCAATCTGCTCGGCCACCGGGGCGCACTCCTCAAATGCAGAGGGGTACGAATCGGTGGAGTACACCTCAATCTCAACGCCCGAATCCAGGGCTTCCTGAGCTGCCCCCAGGAAGACGGAGCGCTCCATGTCCTGCGGGTCCTCCGGGTTCTCGCCCGGGCCGGGGATAAATACTTCAAGAACGGTCTCGGTTGCCGTTTCAGTCATCGTGTAGCCTTCTTACTCTCTCGGCGCTCGCCTGTTCGCGGCGCCGGTTCTTCCCTAAGTGTACTCGCGCGCTACCCGCGCATTGAAGCGAGGCTAAAATGCCAGATTTGCGGAATATTTGCAGAAATTCGCTGAAACCGATTACGGTTCATATGTAGCGGCCCCGGGTGCGGTATTCTGAGTTCATATGCACCGGAGTGTCTAGAGCGGCTTCCCTCAACTGGCCTCCCCGGGAGCCCCGGTGCGGAATCCATCAGGCAATGACGCCGCATCCGTCGCGGACGAGCCTGCGCTACGAAAAATACGCTACCCCTAGCGCTAGAGAAGGAGCACATATGTTTGGTTTCGGCAAGAAGAAGAAGGAAGCCGCCGCACAGGAAGCCGCATCCGCAGACGTCTACGTCGCACCCGTCACCGGCGAGTACCTGCCGCTGAGCGAAGTTTCCGACCCGGTCTTCTCCCAGGGCGTCATGGGTGACGGCTACGCCGTGAACCCCACCGCAGGTACCATCGTTGCCCCCGTCGCGGGCACCATCGCCCTGATTCAGGACACCCTGCACGCCTTCATGCTCCGCACCGACAACGGCGGTGAGGTGCTCGTGCACATCGGTATCGACACCGTTGAGCTCGGCGGCGAGGGCTTCACCAAGATTGCAAACGTGGGCGACAAGGTGGAGGCAGGCGCCCCCATTATCGAGGTGGACTGGGCAGCCATCGAGGGTCGTATCCCCTCCAAGGAAACCATGGTGATGATTACCAACACCGCCAAGTTCAACATCTCGAAGGACTCCGAGGCACGCCGCCCCGTCAACGCCGGTGACCGCGTGGCCCAGGCTACCAAGAAGTAATCGAGGCCCCTACGTTGGGTGAAGGCCTCGTGCAGTGACCGCACGAAAGGCCGCGTTCTGCAGGCTCGCACGAGTCTAGAACGCGGCCTTTTTCGTTATTCGAGAAATTTTTTAACGACCCCGAGGTGTTAAACCCGAAAAGCGGCGGAAAAGGTGAAACGCCCAACCGCCCCTTGCGCCGAGAGTAAAAAGGAGGTGTGCATAATACCCCAGAATCCCTAAATACCCGTGAAGAAACGATAAAAAATCGTTATTCTACTTAGAGTTACAGTTTGAGTTGAGAGATTCCGGCATCTCAGCTATAAACGGAAACTTTGAACCCAACCACACACATAACGCTCAACTCACTACAGAAAAAAGGACCACTACGGTGACCGTACTCTCGAACACCACCAAGAAGATGAGCCGCCGCGGCTTCCTCGGTGCCTCCGCACTCGTGCCCGCAGCCCTCGCGCTGCAGACCGGTGAGGCCCACGCAGCCGCCAACACGACCGCACAGCTTGCCGCCGTGCGCAGCGGATCCCCCGCGCACCAGCTGCTGTACAAGACCGATGAATTCTTCATCGCACACCGCGGCGCGGGCAACATCAGCCCCGAGCACACCGCCTACGCCTACGCCGAGTCCGTACGCCGCGGCGCCCTGGCCGTCGAAATTTCCGTGCGCACCACCCGCGACGGCAAATTTGTCTGCATGCACGACGCCAGCATCAAGCGCACCACCGGCGCCAACCTGGTCGTCCGCGATACCAACCTCGACGAGCTACGCCGCCACCGGGTCGACATGCGTGAAAACCTGGGCGATAACATCGGCCTGTACGACATCCCCACCCTCGAAGAGGCCATCGAAGCCATCAACAACGTGCCCGAAGGCGGCGAATACGCCTCCATCGGCGGCAAGAAGGTTGTGCTCTTCATCGAGGCGAAGGACGGCCCGGCACAGCAGGGCCTGCTCAAGTTCATCACCGACCGCGGCCTGCAGCGTCGCACCGTCATCAAGATGTACCGCGACGGCAGCGGCGGCTTCAACCCCACTTCTCGCTACCTCAAGCTCGTGAACGCCGCGGGCTGCGGCACCTGGTGCTACTTCGACGGCGGCGACCCCATCGACAAGATTTCCGCTATGGCCCGCCACAAGAACGTGGACGCCCTCGGCGTGCCCTTCTACGAGAAGCCCACCGGCGCGGGCTACGGCTCCATGAGCGAGGACGCCGTGCGCACCCTCACGGGCCTTGGCAAGGCTGTCATCGTGTGGGAGGTCCACCGCCGCTCCGTCTACGAAAACTACAAGGCGCTCGGTGTGAAGGGCTTCATGTGCCCCGACCCCTACTGGGTGATCGGCGACCCCTTCGACTCCAGCGTGAAGATTAACACCGGCCGTCGCCAGCACGGCATCCTGCCGGCCGACCCCTCCACCGCGGCCGACATGCCCGAACTGAACGGCAAGGCCATCGTGCACCGCCAGCGTTACGACGAGTCCGTGCTGCTCGGCCCCCTGTCTAACTTCACCACCCGCGATAAGTACACCCTCGACTTCTCCATGAAGTGGACCGGTGCACTGCCGAAGCAGCAGAGCCACTACGGCTACGTCGCCTTCGGCCGCCAGCACGATGGCGCCTTCGGCATCGGCAAGAAGTTCGCAGCAAACCAGGATGACGGCACCTACCTGCTCGCGGTGCGCCCCTCGTACCAGGGCGGCTCGGTCGCGCAGATTCTCTGTTTCGCCCCCGGCCACCCCACCCCGCGCGTGCTGCACACCATGAAGCTGCGTCAGAAGGTCACCACCGGTCAGGCGCTGAACTGCAAGATCGTGGTGAACAAGAACAGCTTCTACTACACGATCAACGGCCAGTACTCCAGCCCGATTAACCACAGCGCCTACCGCGGCCCGTACGTGCACTTCGGCCGCTTCCACGGCACTAACGATGGTGGTCCTCTGGAGCTGACCCGCATCGAGGCACGCCAGTCCTGGGTTTGAGAGCGCAGGTGGGCTTAAACCACCGCCGAGTACCCCGCCACTCGCGGCTCACCACCGCGGAGAGCGAGGCGCAGGGCTTCGCGGATGCACACCGAGCATCCCTTCCGGGCTAGGCCTCCCATAACCCCCAGTTGCTCGCGTACCGAGCGGGAATTCACCCCGAAGGGGGCTGCATCCGTGGCGGATGCGGCCCCCTTCGGCGTGCTCGGGCGGGTTGGTCGAGTGGGGGAGAGGGGCATCGGCGGCGCGCGAGGGCACCCCGTGCGCGTTTTGGGGCGAGTAGCGGGCCGCGGGGTAGGGGAGAGGGCGGGACTAGAATTAAAAGCGTCAGAGTCGACCGCACCGGCCGCCCCAACCCGAAAGGCACGCCATGACCACCTCACCCGAAAGCTCCGCTGCCGAAAGCACTACTTCCGAAAAGCCCGCCGCGAAATCAGCCCAGCTGCGAGGCCGCGCCGAACCGCACATGCAAAGCATCAACATGCCTCAGCGTGAACCCATCGACCCCTACGAACGGCCCTCCTACCCCTTCTTCTACGTGCCCACCGACCTGCTCATCGGCGGCACCTGGGTCACCGGTGACAACGGCTCCTTCCCCGTGCACAACCCCTCCTGTGGCCAAATCCTCGCGCACGTCGCCGACGCCAGCATCGAACAGGGCATCGAAGCACTCGACGCCGCCTGCGACGCCCGCACCTCATGGGCGGCAACCAGCCCCCGCGAACGCGCCGACATCCTCAACCGCGCCTACACGCTCATGACGCAGCGCACCGAGGTCATCGCCCGGCTCATGACCCTCGAAATGGGCAAGCCCCTCGACCAGTCCCGCGGCGAAGTCGCCTACGCCGCGAACTACCTGCGTTGGTACGCCGAAGAAGCCGCCCGCAACTTCGGCCGCACCGCGGTCGCCCCCGAATCCGGCCTGCAGATCACCACCGTGCGCCGCCCCGTGGGCCCCTGCCTGCTCATCACCCCCTGGAACTTCCCGCTCGCCATGGCGGCACGCAAGGTCGCCCCGGCGCTCGCGGCGGGTTGTACCGCGGTGCTCAAGCCCGCCTCCCTGACTCCGCTCAGCTCCCTGTACTTCGCGTCCCTGATGCGTGAGGCGGGCCTGCCGGACGGCGTGCTGAACGTGGTGACCACCTCCCGTACCAGCGAGGTTGTCTCCGCGCTGATGGCTGATGAGCGCCTGCGGAAGGTCTCGTTCACCGGCTCCACCGACGTGGGCCGCACCCTGCTCGCGCAGGCTTCGCAGAACGTTCTGCGCACCTCCATGGAGCTGGGTGGCAACGCCCCGTTCATCGTCTTTGAGGACGCGGACATCCCCGCCGCTGTGGAGGGTGCCTACGCGGCGAAGATGAGGAATATGGGCGAGGCCTGCACCGCCGCCAACCGATTCATTGTGCACGAGGACGTGGCAGAAGAGTTCACGCGCGCCTTCGTGGAACGTATGGAGGCGACCGTCGTGGGTGACGGAGCCGTCGACGGAACCGAATGTGGGCCGCTAATTCAACCTTCAGCGGTTGAATCCATGCTTTTTATGGTGGAAGACGCCCTGGGCAAGGGCGCGCTCCTCGCCTGCGGCGGAGACATTCCCGAGCTGGAGGAGAACGTTCCGAGCGATACCGGCGGCATGCCCAAGAACCTGAACAAGGGCAACTTCATCAACCCCACCGTGCTGACCGGCGTGACCGATTCGATGCGCGTGTGGCGTGAAGAAATCTTCGGCCCCGTCGCCCCGATTGCTACGTTCGGCGGCTACGGCGAGGAAGGCGAACGCACCGCGCTGAAGCTCGCCAACGACACCGAGTACGGCCTGGCGGCGTACGTGTACACGAGCAACCATCCGCGCTTTACGCGCATGGCGGCGGGTCTGGAGTTCGGCCTGATCGGTTACAACTCCGGCGTTATCTCGAACGCTGCGGCACCCTTTGGAGGCGTGAAGCAGTCCGGTATGGGTCGCGAGGGCGGCCCCGAGGGACTGGAGGAGTACACCGAGCTGCAGTACATCGGCGCGCCGAACCCGTTCGCCGGATAGGCGAGCGGCCGTCGGGTTGGTGGTTGCTATATCCGGCGTGTAGCTGGGCGCAGAGAGTCCTGGATACAGCGAAGCCCCGGCGGGCACCCGAGAAGGTGCCCGCCGGGGCTTCGCGCTATCTAAGTCATGCGCGGGTTTTAGAGCTGATGCAATGCGAGCAGTTCGCGGCTGAAAGCATCTGCGGGACCCTTGCCGCACGAGTTGGGGCGCGGCTCAAGGGCGACCCGCTCGAAGAAGGTGACCCAGGTGCGTCCGTCGGTGTGGGAGGTGAGTGCCGCCTCCAGGGTGGGGTGCTCGGCGGTTTCTACCGCGGGGTCGATGTCCGCCTCGCGGAGTGTACTCAGTGCCTCCATTGCCGACGTTTCACGTGAAACCAAACCTCCAGAGGTTACTTCTTCGCCCTTTTTCTCCAGTTCGAGGCGTACGGCGACCTCCGCCGCCTGCTCCACCGGAGTATCCGTGCTGCGGCCTCGCAGGCCGTGCAGCGACGGAATGGAACGACCCGCCAGCGACAGGTACGCCGCCAGCGCCGAAGGCTCTGAGAGGCGACCGTAGGTGTAGCCGGTGGGTAGCATAATGCCAACCGGGGCAAAGCGGTGACCACCCGTGTGCGAGCACTCCCATACCGCATTACCCGGCAGGATATCCGCCAGGTGCGCCGCAATGGGGCGACCGCGCAGGGCACAGCAGCGGTCGCGCTTGGAATGGGTGCACACGAGAATGGCGGGGGAGTCCATGAGCTCCGCGTCGGTCGCCTGAATCAACTCCTGGGGGTTGCCCAGAGGTAGGTCGAGGAGCTGTTCGGGGGTGCTCACGCTGAACGAGTAGAGCTTCTCCTCACCCGGGGTGCAGAGCGCGTAGAGCACCCGGTGGGTCGGGTTGCCGGATGCATCCGGCGTGCCGTGCAGTACGCGGCCCTCCCTGCCCGCCTGGCGGATCAGCAGGAACTTCAAACCCGCCTGTGAGACTGCCTCGCCCAACGCCTCCGAAAGCTCCTCGTCGAGGGCGGAGCCGTCCAGCACGTCGCGGCCCCACTGGCCCACGTGTTCGAGTGCCAGCCAGGCGGTGGCGCGTCCGGCGGTGCCGCCGAGAGCCTCGTCGTCGTAGAGGGAGCAGGAGTCTGCCGGGATGCTTGTGGCGCGGGTGCGTGAGGATAGCTCATCGGCGTGTGCGGCACGCAGGTTGTTCAGCTCGGCGGGGTTGGTGGCGCGCGGCTCGGGGGTTGCGGGGGTGCAGGATTCAGTCATGGTTCCTTGATTCTACGCCTGCAGGATGTGAATGACCTATGTTGCCCCTGCACGGTCTAAATGCTGAAAGACAACCGCTCAAGGGTGATTTTTGGGGACTATTGGGCGGTCAACTACTCAGGAAGAAGTGCTGAGGCGACGCGGTAGAGGCGGTCCTTTTCCTCGGGGGCGCCGAAGAAGGAGCGGAGCATGTACCCCTGAAGGATCATCATGAAGGCGTCCGCGGTATCGCGGGCGTAGTCGGTGATGAGCGCCTCCTGTTCGGGGGTGCGCTGCGCCGGATCGGGGTTGATCTCGTGCAGAACGCTCAGCTGTTCAGTTGCCCAGGGGGTAAGGGTCTTGACGATGATGCCCTGCAATCGGGGCATGATGTCCGCGGTTGCCCTGGCGATTTCGGGCGCGTGGAGCGATTCAAGGCGGATGCGCAGCATGGCGGTGAAGTTCTCGTTCACCAGCAGGTTGGTGTAGATGATTTCGAGAATGTCCTGGGGTCCGGCACCTCCCGGGAAAGTGTCGTAGAGCTCCTTGACGCTGTTGAGACGCTCGTTGATGGCACTGATGAGGATGTCTTCTTTGCCGGAGAAGTGCGAGTAGATAGACCCGGAGGACAGCCCGGAGGCTTTGATGATGTCGCTCATGGAGGTGTTGGTGTAGCCCTTTTCGAGGAAGCAGCTAATGGCGGCTTCGATGATTTGGGCTCGGCGTGCGGCTTTGGTGGCGTCTGTTAGTCGGGGCATGGTTCCAGTCTAGGGAGTGGGACTAAAGAACGCGTAAACACAACACCGATTCTTTTTGTGACCTTGTAAACAAAATGGCTATTTCGTTTGCGCTTGGTAAAAACCGAGAGTAGAGTTCTAGCTCGTAAACGAAATAAACATTTTGTTTGGAGATTGTCATGAACAACGAAACTACCACCGCAGTCACCGCAGAAGCAGTGACCACAGCAGCCCCCGAGCGCTCCTCCTGGCTCAAGGTCATCAGCACCTCCGTACTAGCATCCTTGGTGGTAGCACTCGTCGTCCTAGCTTTCACCTGGCCCACCAAGACCATGGAGGCAAAGAACCTGCCCGTCTCTATCGCAGGCCCCGAGGTGACCGTCAGCCAGTTTGAACAGTCCCTCAAAGATAAGGGCATTGAGACCTTTGAGCTGAAGCAGGCATCCTCCCGCGAAGAGGCTGAACAGCAAATCAAGCAGCGCGAAACCTACGGCGCAATTATCTTCACCGAAGGCGCTGCTCCCGAGGTGCTGACCGCCCCCGCCGCCAACACCGCATCAACCCAGATGCTCAACGGTGTTGCCACCCAGCTGAACGCGCAGATTCAGCAGAAGGCACTCGCCGCTAAGACGGAAGCCCTCACCCAGGCGGTGCAGGCGGGAGGCGAGCAGGGTGCGCAGGCTGCCGCCCAGCTGGAGCAGATGAAGGTGCAGTCCGAGCAGGCATCCGCAATGGCGGTGAAGACCACCGCAGTGGTGCCCCTGAGCGAGAGTGACTCCTCCGGTACCGGTCTGGCTATTGCCGCATTCCCCCTGGTCATGGGTGGAATCATCGGCGGCATGCTTTCCTTGACCCTGATTAACGGCACCTGGCGCCGCTTCGCCACCGCAACCCTGTACGCGGTCATCGGTGGCGCACTGACCGCCCTGATTCTGAGCACCTGGTTCGGTTTCATTCCCGGTGATTTCGCAACCCTGTGGGCAGCGTTCGGCGCCACCTACCTTGCCACCGCATCCTTCATGATTGGCTTCGGTAGCCTGCTCGTCCCCGCCGCAGGCCTGGGCCTGGGCGCCGTCGTCACCATGTTCATCGGCAACCCGATTTCCGGTGCAAGCATGCCGAGCGCGTTCCTGCCCGGTGTGTGGGGTCAGATTGGTCAGATGTTCGTGCCGGGTGCTTCCTCGACTCTGCTGCGTTCGATTGCGTACTTCCCGGAGGTTGCAACGAGCGACCAGTGGCTGGTGCTTGGTTCCTGGATTGCGTTCGGTCTGCTGACCGGCGTGATTGGCTGGGCTCTCAAGGAGCGCCGCACCGCAACGGTGGAGGCATAAGCGCCGCGGGTTAGACCGCCGGTACAACGTAGCCGACGCAATATAGCCGGTGCAACGTAAGAAGGGTGTGTGCCGCGTTCACTGAACACGGCACACACCCTTTCGGCATACCGACTGCTATTCGCTGTTACTGGTTGTCGAGGACGTACTGTTTGAACTGCTCGTCCCGGCGTTTGAATTCTTTGAGCTCATTCTCCAGAGCAGCCTGGTTCTTGGCGACGAGCGGCTTCTGGTACTGTGCCTCCAGGTCGTAGAGTTTCTGCGAACGGCCTACATCCTGATTGCACTGCGCCTGGATAGTGGCGATTCGAATTTCTTCCTCGGAGACGACGGTGCTTCGAGGGAGGGCCTTTTCTTCCTTGACGGTCATCTCACTATCGGGGGTGAGGCCCTTGTCCTTGACGCATCGCTTCCACTCGTCGTCGAGGGATTTTTTGAGCTGTCGATCGCCTGCGGCGTTTCGAGCGTCGGTCTCCACACGCCTATACGTGGCGGAGCCGAATGGTATCTCTCCAATTTGCTTCATCTCATCGCTGGCGCGCTGATAGCATTCGGTGCTGACATCCTTCCCAGGGTCGGAGGAGGGTGCAGGGGCGGAGAGGTCCAGCGTATTCGAGTCTTCGCTCTTGTGGAGGCCGTACTTTTGGGCGTACTCAACGTTCCAGATTCCGTAGGTCCTGCCGAAGTTCCTGCCGGCCCCCTCGGTGCGGACAAACATCTTGTAGTGCTGCCCGTGTTCGGCAAAGCACTTTTTGCGGGCGAGCTCAAGGGCTTTGGTAAAGTATTCGTCCTTGCCGTCGGTGTTGTAAGCGTCCAGGGGTAGGATTACCTGGTCATTTTCTACGTCGAAAATCGCGCGGGCACTTTCGTCCTTCTCCAGAGAAGGGCCGAAGGAGCAAGAGGACAGCACAGTGCTGATGAGGGCAGCCGCCATAAGCTTTTTCAAAGCTGACATGGTGTATATCCAATCTGTTACGGGGAGCCCGTGGCGTCGCGGCCACCCCCCCCGTAGACCACGCGAACTTGGTGGCCTTGAGAACACTTCTTGAGAAGGTGACTTAACAATACCCCTAGTGGAGGCTAGTTTGCCCCCAATAGGCTGATGCGTGCAATAGAAAATTTTCTGCCGCATGGCGGGTTCGGTGCCGGCTGCGGAGCGGTTCGGTAAAACCATGGTGGAACCCCGCCGAAACCCCGGCAAAAATACGGTGGAATCACTGCGAAAACTGTGGAGAGACAGGACGCGCAGGCGGGCGCACCTGATTTGGTGCCCCGCCCGCCTCGCGCCACAATGAACACATGACCGCAGAAGACACCAACACACTAACCAGCGCCAGGCTCGACCTCTGGCTCTGGTCAGTGCGCATCTTTAAAACCCGCTCCCTCGCCGCCGACGAATGTAAAGGTGGCCATGTGCGCGTCAACGACGCCCCCGCCAAACCCTCCCAAAAACTCAAAAAAGGCGACGTGGTGCGCGTGCGCTACCCCGGCTGGGAACGCGTCTTCAAAGTCGAAAAACTCCTCGTCAAACGCGTAGGCGCCCCCATCGCCGTCACCTGCTACGAAGACCTTTCCGGCCCGCGCCCCGCCTACCTCTCCATGCCCCCGGTCGCCAAACGCGAACGAGGCAGCGGCCGCCCCACCAAGAAGGAACGCCGCGCCCTCGACGAACTACGCGGCCGAGGCGCCTAACCGCCCATCTCGCACACCTATCTCGCAGAGTGCACCCCGCCCCGCGCGCACGCACCCGCCGCCGCGGCGGGGAGTAGCCTAGAAGGATGAGCACACAGAAGCACCCTATTGCTGAACCCAGCGGCACTGCACCCAGTAGCACCGCGTCTGGTGGCACCGAACCCGGCGCGCCCGCGAAGAATACCGCGAATACCGCCGCGAGCCCCAGCACCAATGCCGGTACCAACACCGCCGAGCCTTCGCTGAACCGACGCATCCTCGCGCTCGCCGTACCCGCCTTCGGTGCGCTCATCGCCGAACCCATCTTCGTGCTCACCGACTCCGCCCTTATCGGCCAGCTCGGCAAAGCGGAGCTCGCGGGCATGAGCATCGCCGCCACGCTCGTCACCACGGTCGTGGGCCTCATGAACTTCCTCGCTTACTCCGCCACGCCCGCCGTGGCGCGCGCCTTCGGCGAGAAGAACCTGCGCCGCGCCTGGCAGATTGGCGTGGACGGCGTGTGGGTCGCCTTCGGCCTCGGCATGCTCCTCATGATCGCCGGATACGCCTTCGCAGACCCGCTGCTGCGCGGCCTCGGCGCGACCGACGAAACCATGAGCTACGCCCTCGACTACCTGCACCATTCGCTGTGGGGTATTCCGCCGATGATGATTATCCTCGCGCAGGTCGGCACGCTCCGCGGGCTGCAAGACACCGTCACCCCGCTCAAAGTCGCCACGGTCGGCACGCTCGTGAACATTGCGCTGAACTGGCTGCTCATCTACCCGGTCGGCTGGGGTGTCGCCGGTTCGGCGACCGGCACCTCCCTCACCCAGTGGGGCATGGCTGCCGCGCTCGGGGCGGTCATGATGCGCGGCACCCGCGAGCACGCCGTCCGCTGGGCGCCCGATGTAGCCGGCATGCGTTCGGTGCTGTCGCTTGGCTCCTGGCTCATGCTGCGCACCCTGTCCATGCGCATCGCCTCCCTGCTGACCGTGTTCGTCGTGGCGCGATTCGGCACCGAACACACCGCCGCCTACCAGCTCGGCATGGGCGTATTTAACCTCTTCCTCTACGCCCTGGACTCCCTTGCCATCGCCGCCCAGGCGCTACTCGGCAAGGAACTCGGCGAACGCAACCTCAACGTAGAATCCGAGCGCGTGAAGGTGCGCCAGTTGAAAAACCGGCTGCTTCGCATGAGCCTCATCTACGGCGTTATCACCGGCCTAATCTGCCCTCTCATCGGCTTCTTCGGCTCCTGGCTGTTCACTAAGGATGCGCAGGTGGCGTTCCTCTTCACCATCGCCACCGTTATCATTGCCCTCGGCCAGCCCATCGCCGCCTACGTGTTCACCCTGGACGGCATCCTCATGGGCGCGCAGGACGTGAAATACCTGGCAATCGGCTGCTTCATCATGCTCGTCATGTACGTGCCCGTCATGCTCGGCCTGCACTGGGCTGTCGGCGCCGGCACCATGGATGCGCTCGCCGGGTATTGCGGCTTGTGGGCGGCGTATATTCTGTACTTCCAAGGAATCCGCGCGGTCATTTTTGGTCGCCGCGCCTCCTCGGATGTGTGGATGAAAGCCGGCGCAGAATAGGGGGTAGGTAGCAGGCTGAGCGGCGGCTGGAACAGGCCTGTTGGGGTGGCTCCCCGGCGCTCGCGCATATTTTCTGCGGAGTATTTCCTGCGGGCGTAACTCGCCACATTTCGTACCGCCCGCACCCTCCGCGGGTGTAGCATGACAGGGTAATGAAACCCTCATGCAAAGGATGAAACCGTGACCGTAACCCGCGAAGAAGCCCTCGAAATTTTCGCCCGCCGCCGCGCAACCCGCGCCTACGACCCCGACCGCCGCATCAGCGACGAAGACTTCGCCGCAATCCTCGAATTTGCGCGCCTGTCGCCCAGCTCCGTCGGCACCGAGCCGTGGAAGTTCCTGGTCATCCAGGACCCCGAACTGCGCGAAAAGCTCAAGCCGATCGCCTGGGGCATGGCGGGCGCCCTCGACGACGCAAGCCACCTGGTTGTTCTGCTGGCGAAGAAGGGCCTGCGCTACGACACCCCGTGGATGCGCCGCACCCTCGAAAGCCGCAACCTCACCGAGGAGCAGATGGAGGCCGCACTCGAGCGCTACGGCAACTTCCAGAAGAACGACATGAAGGTCCTGGAAAGCGACCGCGCGCTCTTCGACTGGGCATCCAAGCAGACCTACATCGCCCTGGGCAACATGATGACCGGCGCCGCAATGCTCGGCATCGACTCCTGCCCCATTGAGGGTATGAACTACGAGGCAGTGAACGAGCTGCTCACTTCTGCCGGCCTGTTCGACCCGGAGGAGTACGGCGTGTCCGTGGCTGTGACCTTCGGTTACCGTGCCCGCGAGATTGCCCCGAAGAGCCGCCGCTCCATCGAGGACCTGGTCACCTGGGCCTAATGTTTTTGCCGGGCTCTCGGCGAGGTTTTCTTGCCGGATTTTTAGGCTCGGGCTGTTGAGCTTGGGCTTTCGGGTAGGGCGTTTGAGCTAGGTGTTCGCGCTAGGTGTTCAAGCCGCCGCCCGTGAAAACTAAACATAAAGAAATGCACCGCCTTTACACGGGCGGTGCATTTCTTTATATCTTTTACCGTACAAAAAGCACGGTGAGATGTGCTTTTGAAATTTTCGTTCAGGCTATTGAGAGCTAATGTTCGGACAATTTCGCGCTATACGCTCAGGCAATTTCTCGCCATATTCCGCTACTTCCTAAACGCCGTCAGACGCATAGAATTCAGCACCACAAACACCGAACTAAACGCCATTGCCGCACCCGCAATCATCGGGTTCAGCAGGCCCGCCACAGCGACCGGAACAGCCACCGAATTGTAGGCGAA
This sequence comes from Rothia sp. HMSC062F03, assembly GCF_001836905.1. Taxonomy (NCBI): domain Bacteria; kingdom Bacillati; phylum Actinomycetota; class Actinomycetes; order Micrococcales; family Micrococcaceae; genus Rothia; species Rothia sp. HMSC062F03. Next base: position 18,546 of record NZ_KV830870.1, read on the forward strand.
CGCCCAGAACAGGTTCGACTTGATGGTGCGCAGCGTAGCGCGGGAGAGGCGTAGCGCCGTCACCACCGAGGCGACATCCGAGCGGGTCAGCACGATATCGGCGGCCTCCGCGGCAACGTCCGTGCCCGAGCCCATCGCAATGCCCAGCTCGGCAAGAGCCAGCGCCGGGGCGTCATTCACGCCGTCGCCGACCATTGCCACGCGGTGACCGGCCTCCTGTAGCTGGCGCACCACCTGCGACTTACCCTCGGGGGTCACGCCGGCGTACACGTTATCGGCCGAAATGCCGACCTGCGAGGCGACCGCCTGCGCAACCTGCGGGGCGTCACCGGTGAGCAGGATGGGCTCCAGGCCGAGCTCACGCAGCTGCGTCATGGTTTCTGCTGCCTCCGGCTTGGGGGTATCGGCAACCGAAATCATGCCGACCGGCAGCGGGGCGGGAGCGTCTTCTGCGGCTTCGTTATTCGGCATCTCGCCGCGGGCGACAACCACGGTCGTCAGACCCGCCCGGCGGGCCTGATCCAGCAGGGCCAACTGGGCCTCGCTCAGCTGCGCACCGGCCGCCTGCAGGTACTCGGGAGTACCCACCACAACCAGCTGGGGGGCGCCGCTCTCGGCGCCTTCACCCGCGCCGCTCAGCACGCCGCGCACGCCTCCGGGGACACCCTCAAAGCCGCTCACGCTGGGTGCTGAAGCGCCCTCAGCCAGCACGCCCTGCTCACGGGCAAAACCGGCAATCGCGCGGGCAATCGGGTGCTCGCTCAGCGCCTCCACGGCGGCGGCATCACGCAAAACAGACAGGGAACGTTCGCTCTTGGAATCTGCAGAATCCGGCGAAATACCGGACAAGTCACCCGCCGACTCGTAGTCGCCAAACGTGCCGTAGAACGCCACGGACATCTCGCCGGTCGTCACGGTACCGGTCTTATCCAGTACCACGCGATCAACCGTGCTCGTCGCCTCCAGTACCTGCGCATTACGAATCAAAATGCCCAGCTGCCAGCCGCGACCCGTACCCGCCAGCAGAGCCGTCGGGGTCGCCAAACCCAGGGCGCACGGGCACGCCACCACCAGGACCGACACCGCCGCGTTGAACGCCGCCGCACCGTCACCGGAAATCAGCCACCAGCCGATCAGAGTCAGCGCCGAAATCGTCAAAATCACCGGCACGAACACGGCAGAAACACGGTCCGCCAGGCGGGCAATCGGAGCCTTCGTCTCCTGGGCGCTCGCCACCAGCTCACCCATTTTCGCCAGGGTCGTCTCGGTGCCCACGCGGGTGGCGCGCACCGTCAACGAACCCGAAGTGTTCACCGTGGCACCCGTGACCGTATCGCCCGGATGCACCTCCACCGGCACAGACTCGCCGGTCAGCAGGGACGCATCCACCGCGGAGGTACCCTCGACCACCACGCCGTCCGTGGCAATCTTCTCGCCCGGGCGCACCAGGAACAGGTCATCCGGCATGAGGTCCTCCACCGGAACCTGCACCTGCTTGGTCACGCCCTGCTTATCGGTGCGCAGCAGGGTCGCCTCCTTCGCGCCCATGCTCAGCAGGGTGCGCAGCGCATCCGAGGAGCGGTGGCGGGTGCGGTGCTCAATTGCGCGGCCAATCAGCAGGAACAGCGTCACCATGGACGCCGAATCGAAGTACAGCGGCGCATGGTGGCCGGTAAACATCGACCAGAAGCTGCCGCCCGCATGGTGCACGTGCGCCGTCAACGCCGGGTTTATGAGCAGCTGCGCCAGCGAATAGAAGTACGCCACGACCACGCCGAGGGACACGAGCGTATCCATCGTGGAGGAGCCGTGACGGGCATTGATGAGCGCGGCGCGGTGGAACGGCGCGGCGCACCAGAACGCGACCGGCGCGGTCAGAATCGCCACGACCCAGCCCCAGTTCGGGAACTGGAACGCCGGGAACATGGAAATCAGGAAGATGGGCACACCCAGAATCGTCGCGTAGATAATGCGGTCGGTGAAGCCGCCCTTCATGCTCGGGGTGGTGTGCTGACCGCCGCCGTCGGATGCGCTCGCATCAGTCGCGGCGCCCACGCGCGGGCCGTTTTTGAGGTGCGCCTTGTAGCCGGCGTTGTTGATGGTCTCAACAATCTGCTCGTCGCTCACGCCCTCGGGTACGATGACGCGCGCGGACTCCAGCGGCAGGTTCACCGCCGGGTCAACACCGGGGATTTTGCGGAGCTTACGCTCCACGCGGCCCACGCAGGATGCACAGGTCATGCCCTGAATATCCACGTGGATAATTCGGGTTGACTCCGTTGATTTTGCGGTCGTTCCGGCAGGATTAAAAAGAGAGCGCTCACTCTGTGATGAGGGCTCACGGGTGATTAGTGAAGGCTGTGTAGAAGACACAATACTTCCTCAAAACTCAAAAACGGGAGGGTAGAAAAAGGCACACACCAAGCCGGGGGAAGGGCCCCGAAGGACCCCGCCCCGGACGGTGTATGGTGCAGTATCAGGGCGCACCGTCGAGGGTGCGCGAGGGAAAAATCAACGCGGCTTAGTGGTCGCCGGGTAGCCCATCCGGGCGGGTCGTGTGCGGGCGAACACCGGTCACCTTCGCGCCTCGATCGGAGACGCCGTACGCGCGTTTCACAGCGGCCCGCGGGAACGGCGAAGCGTTCGCCTTCTCGCGAGCCTTCAGACCCTGCTCGTGCTCGGCGGAACGCTTATTCGCGCTCGTGCCGCTGCGTCGCGCGGCGCCGGTCGCGTCTTCACGCGCCGTATATTCGGGGCTCTGCTTGACCCAGGAATCGACCAGGGCGGGGTCCAGGCTCATCTGCCGGGCGACGCGGGCAATCGCGTCGCGCAGGTGCATGTTTTCGACGCCGACGAGGGTGCGAACCGCGCCGACGACCATTGCGATGTAGTTAGCCGGGTATGCCATGGTGACTCCTGGGTGTGGGTTGCTATGTCTAGCGTACCGGTTTGAGTTGTCCCGGGGCTGTTGTGTGGCGGTCGATTAGACGGCGGGGGTGAAGCCAGCCTCCACAATAGCGTCTGCAACAGCCTGGGTGTTGAGGGTGCCCTCGTGCTCAATGGTGACGGTGGAGATGCCGTCCTTGACGACGTCCACGGTCACGCCGGTCACGCCGGGAACTTCGCTGACCTCTTCGCTGACGCTCATAGCGCAGTGGTTGCAGGTCAGGCCGGTTGCCTTAACGGTGGTGGTGCTCATGATGAGTTTCCTTTCGGTTGTGGGGTTGAAAACTTGGGGCCGCGGGGCGTTTAGGGGTGGCGCGTTTAGCTGCGCATGAGGCGGGAGATGGCGGCGGTTGCCTCTTTGACCTTGGCCTCTGCGATGGTCGGGTCGCCGGTGCGTTCGGATTCGACGGCGGCGCCGGTCACGCAGTGGCCGATGTGCTCTTCGAGCAGGTTTAGGGAGACGGCGTGGAGCGCCTTGGAGACCGCGGCAACCTGGGTGAGGATGTCGATGCAGTACTTATCTTCGTCGACCATGCGGGCGATGCCGCGAACCTGCCCTTCGATGCGGCGCAGGCGCTTGAGGTGCGCCTCTTTGTTGGAAGCGTAACCGTGCTGGGTTTCGGGCGCCTCGCCGCCGCAGCATGCGCCGGTGTGCGCCTCGGTGGGCTCCTCAGTGGGGGCGCCGGATGCGGTGCTGACCTGGGCGGATGTGCTGTGGCAGCACTGGTTGCTAGTGGTTTCCATGGCTTAAGTGTATACCCTAGGGGGGTATCCCGCAAGGGGGTGTTACGGATTGTTACGCGGTGAGGGTTTTCATGCCGAGACTTTTTACGCCGAGAATTTTCGCTATGGGGCTGTAACCCGTGCAGAATTTGTCCATGGTTTAGCGTCTTCTGCCATGGTTTTTAACTACGACTAAAGACACTAACCTATGGCACAATTTTTCGGCACGGCACGGTAAAACAAAAACGGCCCCGGACGCACATGCATCCGGGGCCGCCTGCTGCGGTTATTTATATATTGGGTCAGAGTTGGTTTACATGTCGGGCCAGTCGCGGTGCAGTGAATACTCTGTGTCCCCGTCACCGTTATCGTTGAGGTGCCAACGCTGACCGGTACGGATATCGGCCTTGCGCAGACGCGGGTTCGGGTTATCCTTTTTACCCATGGTGGGGTCGTTCTTGCAGCCCCAACGAGT
>NZ_KV830871.1:0-431 GCF_001836905.1 Rothia sp. HMSC062F03
CACCCACCATCCAACACCACCACAGAATCAACACCACGCAACGTCCACGCACGATGAGACACCAACACCACCAAACGCCCAACAGCAGCCACCTTCAACCGAGCAAAAATCTCCTCCTCAGTCTCAGCATCCACAGCACTCGTCGGCTCATCCAACACCCACACCGGCGCATCCCGAAGAACCACATGCGCCAACGCCAAACGCTGCCACTGACCACCCGAAAGACCAACACCACCAAACGACTCACCCAGCTGAGCATCCAAACCACCCTCAAGACCACGCACAAAATCATCAGCACAAGCCACCGACAAAGCCGACCACAAATCGGCATCACCAAGACGCTCAACAGCCTCCTGCGGCAAACCCAGAAGAAGATTTTCACGCACAGTCAGTTCATAACGGCCGTAGTCTTGACTCACCAAACCAACATT
>NZ_KV830872.1:0-23922 GCF_001836905.1 Rothia sp. HMSC062F03
GTAGGACTGCTTCAAAACAGGGGCCTGGATATTGGTGTTAGCGAATTGGTCCTCAACTTCTTGGAGCATTTCTTCGATAGTGGGTCCTTTGGGTGGTGTGGGGTTGGTGGGGGCGAGGGTTTTAGTATCGTTGGGTTGGCAGGAGACTGTGTATGTTGCGGTGTCGTCGGAAGTGATGGGTTTTTCTCGAATGCGGGTGTATTTTCCTGGTCTCTCGTTTTCGGAGTAGCATTCTGGTTCGCCGGGGCGGCGGTTTGTTGTTTTGCGGGCGTACATTTTGGCGCCGGTTTCGTCGGTCATTGTTTGGTAGTTGTTGTTAAACCAATTGACCCAGTTCTGGTAGTCGTTTGAAAGGGTCTGGGGATTGTTTGAACTATCACTGGGGACCTTGGAATTATCCTCTTTATTTGTATTAGCTGAATCGCCATCGCGTTCTACTGGCCTATTTTTATGGGTTTGCGATGTCTTATAACAGTGCCCATTAGAATTTGAATTTGTACATTCTTCACTGTATGCATTTTGAACACCTAGAAGGGATATTGACAGAATGGATGTAAATAATATGCGCATGTACTTAGAATTAATCATGGTTTATGCATCCTTAAAATTATTTTCTGCTCCGCTTCCGATAATTTTCCAATATCCCTCGGTATATTTAAAAAAGTAGTTGAAGAGATCATCGTTTTTATCTGTATTTGCTCGTTTGGTAATTTCTCCATCGGAGTCGATATACATAACGGTGCTCCAGAATCGGCGGAACTTCATGCGGTAGATTTTCTGTTTTTCGTCATAAATTAGGTCGCCCTCAACTTGGTAGGAATCCAGACCGTCCACAACCCAACCACCACGCTTGTAGAGATCTTCAATATATTCATAAAATGGATATTCTTTAGAAGTTTTTTCAACATACTGGATGACTGGCGCACAATTTCCCGTTTGAATAGCGTAGTTATGGGCGGCCAGCCAATCCTCCATCATGCGGCTGAGGCCTTCTTCGGTCTCGGGGTACTGGGCGGGTTCGTTACGAGGTTTGGGGACATTCTGTGCAGGGCCATACGCGTCAGCCTTACGGTACTCGCCATCGGGGGCCTTCGAGCCACCGGAGTAGCCGCGGGTAATGACCGGGCTCGGAGTAGCTGATGCAGAAGCGGCATCGGATGCCGCCGTGGAAGCCGATGCCGATTCGCTCGGTGCGGTGGAGGCGGTGGCTGCCGCCTCGTTATTTGCCTGCTGACCGCACGCCGCAAGCAGTCCGGTCAGGCCGAAGAGTGCGCCGCCACTCAGCAGGGTGCGGCGGGTCAAAACGGATTCAGGTCCCATTGTGGTGCTCCAATTGTCGGTGATGGTGTGTATGTACTAGTCGAGAAGCTTTCTTTAGGTACAGCAACGTATCCAAAAGCACCCAGACTAGGTACCTCGCATTATCGATGCACCGGTGCATCGCTATGGGTCCCGAGACCACCTTACAGGATGTTTGCCATCTTTTGCAGTCTTTTGAGGTTTTTGGTGGTGAGAGTTCGTTGTTCGAGCGTCTTTGCCTGCCGGGTGGTGTGCGCGGCTTCTCGTGTTGGGACCGGTCGATAGGGTGCCTTCACCGCGGGTTAAAGACCCGCGGCGAAGACACTAACCTATCGAAAACCTCTGTCTAAAAAGCAGGCGGCCCCGAATGTATATACATTCGGGGCCGCCTGCTGCGGTTATTTACATTCGATTATTAGTCCCATTGACCTTCAAGAATCTCCCGAACAAACCTTTTAGGTAGCCAGAAGGAGTGCTTTGTGATGTGGCGACCATCGGGAAGCTCGTCGGTGTCCTCGATACAACCCTTTCCGACAAACTTACCGGGCTCAATCTCGTAATAACTATTATTAGCGTGCACCTTGGTGTAAATGATTTTATTCTTCCTGCTCTGAGGGAAATTAGTTGAAACCCTGACTCCATTCTTGCCGTTTGGTCGGGGTGTAAGCTCAACACCTCGGTTGATAATATCCTTTGTCTCCTGCCGTACCCTCATTAATTCAGGCTCTAGGGAGTCGGGGAATCCCCAGAACTTGACCTGATTCAGACAGAAATCACCGGATTCATTCTCGCGGAAAATTACGAACAGAATTTTCTTTGAAAAAATTTCGGTATATACGTGAGAATCTTCCCATTCCTCATTATCTTCATTTGCAAGTTCAATAAATGAATATGATTTAAAGGAAATATCTTCTTTAATGCTCTTGTTTCGCTTAACTCGAATAGCTCGAATCATCATATTTGCCTTTTTGAACTCGGTGGTATTTTCAATTTTTTGAGGGAGGTCAAGAAGTTGCATCATTTTTGTTATAATGGAGTTATTGCGACCCTTGGATTTAAATTTAACATCAAACTCCTTGCAGAGTTCCTCCTCGCTTTTACCTCGATACTGCAGAATTTTTTCTTCAAGAATCTGAGTAAAAGGCTTCGAGGTATCCTTGGTGGCTCGAGCAATACTCTCTAGTTCCTCGGAAGTAAAGATAGTCTCCTGGTAGAGACGTGTTATGTAGCTCTGCTTGAAAGACCAGGCTCTTTTGTTTGCTGGTGCGTCACTAAAAGGCTGAGAGGTAAGGTCTCTTCCTTTGCCGGCACCTTTGCGTGAGGTGGACAGATACATGCCGTCCCTTTCGGAGAGTTCGTGAGCACGCCCTTCTTTAATTTTCTGTGCAATTTTCTGGTAATCGCTAATAATTGTTGGCAAGTCCTCTTCGAGGATTTTTAGAAGATGAACTTTAGCAATTTTATTTTTTAGAATATCTTGGTCTTTGATGAAATGGTAAGGAAGGAGGAGGATGGCCCCTCCTTTCTTCCATGCATGAGATTTATAAAAATCATCTAGATTTTCATCCATATAATTAATGTTCCCAAGGACCAGTCGTTCTTTGGCGGAGATTTTTTCATCTTTATTTACTTTGAAAGGGGTAACTTTAAGTTCTACTCCCACCTTGTTAAAGTCGGGTTCATTTGAGCTGTTGGTGGGGATGCCAAAATAATATTTTTCAATATATGTCCCGTACCTCCCCTTTGACGCACTACTAATTTTTTTGTCTGGTGTGGTGGAGGGGGTTTGATTGATGTAGTCCTGATAAGTCTTGTAGGCGGATTCCTGGAAGGCCTTGAGAATATCGGCAAACTCTACTCCTACTACTTTTTGAGCATATTTGTAGATGCTCTCGATATCCGAGTCATCGTAGTTGAACAGCTCCACTGTCTTTACTCCTCTGCTTGATTGATATTGCCGATAATATTGGCCATGCCGTGTTCTTGTTTTTATGCTACGTCAGATACGGCGGCTGCGCTCTTCGTCTCGTCATTGGCTTTTCTGAGATCCACTTGATCTGAATAGCTGTTCTATGTTATAGTATTAGTATTCGAATATATTTACAAGAGGACTATAAGGACTACTGACTCATGGATCAGAAAACCACCAGCAGTAGCCAGCCTATCCGAGTTATCGAGCTTTTCGCCGGCGTAGGTGGCTTCCGCTTAGGATTTGAAGGCTATAACGCCAACGGCATGACCCTGCCCTCCGCAGGCCCCTTCACGACCGTTTGGGCGAACCAGTGGGAGCCCCCGGGAACCGTTGGCCGCCAGTTCGCGGCACGTTGCTACCAGGAACGTTTCGGAGAAGAAGCAAACCTCGAAAACCGCGATATTCACGCCGTACTTGATGATGTTGAGGCGGGCCTCTATGAAATTCCCGATGCCGACCTGCTCTGTGGCGGTTTCCCCTGCCAGGATTACTCGGTCACCAAGCCGCTTTCGCAGTCGCACGGTATTGAGGGTAAGAAAGGCGTGCTCTGGTGGGATATTTACCGTGCGCTTGAGCTGAAAACCCCCAAATACGTTGTTCTGGAGAATGTCGACCGCCTGTTGAAGTCGCCCGCTAAGCAGCGAGGCCGTGACTTCGCTATTATGCTCTCCTGCTTCTACGCGCTCGGCTACAGCGTCGAATGGCGCGTTATCAACGCGGCAGAGTACGGTCACCCGCAGAAGCGTAAGCGCGTCTACATTTACGCCGAACACAACGCCCCCGAATGGGATTTGTCGCGCCGCATCACCCACACCGGTGTTTTGGCGGAAGCGTTCCCGGTCAAAACTGCAGAGTCTGAGGGTCTTCTCTCCGTCTTCGAAGAGCTCAATGAGGCCGATGAGTTCACCATCTCCGATGACCCCTACTACGAGACGGAACACTTCGGAATTGGTGCTAAGACCTCGCCCTTCCAGATTGCCGGTGTCATGCAGAACGGCACCGTGCTCACCAGCAAGGTAGAGCCCGACTACCGCGGCGAATTTAAGACGCTCGGTGACGTAGTTCTTCCCGACTCTGAGGTGCCGGAGCAGTTCTTTATTGCCCCTGATAAGGTGCCTTCTTGGGAATACCTCAAGGGTGCAAAGAAGGAAAAGCGCATCAATAAGGCGAGCGGCTTTGAATACTTCTACACCGAAGGTTCAATGTCTTTCCCCGACCCGCTCGACCGCCCGGCGCGCACCATCCTGACCGGCGAAGGAGGCTCGGGCGCCTCCCGCTTCAAGCACGTTGTGGTTGGTGACTCCGGTGCGTACCGTCGCCTCGTTCCTGATGAGCTGGATCAGCTGCAGGGCTTCCCTCGAGGCTGGACTGACACCGGTATGAGCGACGGTAACCGTGCCTTCTGCATGGGTAACGCCCTCGTGGTGGGTATCCCGCACGAAATCGGTAAGGCTATCGCCCGCCGACATAACCAGTAAAAACGCACAGGAGGTGCAGTAGCCCGAAAGCTACTGCACCTCCTTTTTGCGTACCCGGTGGCCTAAACCAGAACAGGCCTAGACTAGTGCTTCTTCAAGCCAATTTAGACCCGAGCGGTGCTCATCCAACAGCTCCAGGGCACGGTTCGGCAACTCAACCTTCAAACGAGCACCCGCCAACGACTGATACTGCGTATTCCCCAAACCGGGGTGCAGAAGAAGAGTCCGCGAAGAGCTCACACCCACCAACTCACTATCGAAGAGCTTATGCAAATCCTTGCGCAGTAGAAGGCCCTCCTCCACGCGGTGTTCGCCTTCGTGTGCATAGCTGTACAGGTGCGCCGCGTCCAGCGCCGCCGTATGGCAGGTGCCGGTAAATGCACACATATTGCCGAAGCGGTTCAACAGCTCTTGGCGGAACTGCCCCTGGCCCACACGAGCCCTGACCGTGCGCATCGTAAAACCGCCCCGAGGATTCACCGGCACCCCGTGAGCATCGTTCAGGGGAAGCTGATGAATACCCGAAGTGTTCAGGCTTTCAAGCCAGTCAAGGACTTTCGCCGTATCGAGGGCGACGATGCTGTTCTGAGTGTTGTACTTGCCCGGCATACTCAGGTCCTTGAATGAGTCCTTATCCGCTGCGCCGATCAGCTCAGTCCAGGTGTCACCGTAGTAGGCAATAAACCGCTGAACTTTCTCGGTTTTCTGCGGCGGGTTTTTGTGCAGACGTTGCTCGGGCTTGAGCTTGTCTCTTCTCAGACACTTTCCATCGCAGCGCCACAGCCCATCGGACTTGAAGGTGATGCGGCTGCTCCCACAGTTGGGGCAATAAGTCATGACCTTATCGGCTTCGTATGACTCAATTTTTCGGATAACAGCGGACCCGAGAAGAATTGAATTATCTCGAATCAGCACGAAGTCACCCTCTCGAACGTTCTTGTGGTTAGGAACTTTCGAGTCGTAAACGTAACGGAACTCTAGAGCGTCATCGTAGACTTTTCCGCTGGCGGCGCTTCGGTTCTCTTCGTCGGGAACGGAGCGCAGTAGCCATGCCTGCGGGAGCCGCACGTTAGTTGAAGCGTGCTTGCTCGGGAGGCTGAGGGTCGTCACCACGGACGGGAGAACGAGGTCCGGCAGTGAGGGTGTTGAGTTGTTGTCCATAGCAGCAGCCTAGCAGCCCGGGCGGTTTGCTGCTGCCCGGACGGTCACCGGCTCGGGGTGAGGGGCGGCGGAACCCTGTAATTACAAAAAATCTCCCGCACCGGGTGGAGCACACCTCCAAGGCATGCCCCGCCCAGCGCGGGAGATTTCTATATCAACGGAACGCCGCAGCCTTCACGCTACAGCGCCGCTGCACCTTACAGGCTCTGTGCCTGAATTGCGGTGATCGCAACGGTGTTGATGATGTCCTCAACGGTGGTACCGCGCGACAGGTCGTTCACGGGCTTACGCAGACCCTGCAGAACCGGGCCCACAGCGGCAGCACCCGAAGACTGCTGAACAGCCTTGTAGGTGTTGTTACCGGTGTTCAGGTCGGGGAAGACGAACACGGTAGCCTGACCAGCAACCTCGCTGCCGGGCAGCTTGGTCGACGCAATAGACATGTTCGAAGCAGCGTCGTACTGGATCGGGCCTTCAACCGCGAAGTCGGGGTTCGATGCGCGCACGATCTCGGTTGCCTCACGCACAACGTCCACGTCTGCGCCAGCGCCGGAGGTACCGGTCGAGTAGGACAGCATAGCAACCTTCGGCTCCACACCGAACTGGCGTGCAGTCTCTGCGGATGCCTTCGCAATGTCGGCCAGCTGCTCTGCGTTGGGGTTCGGGTTCACTGCGCAGTCGCCGTAGACCAGAACGCGGTCTTCCATCAGCATCAGGAAGACGGAGGAGACGATCTTGGTGCCGGGGCGGGTCTTGATGAACTCGAGCGAGGGGCGGATGGTGTTCGCGGTGGTGTTCACAGCACCGGAAACCATGCCGTCGGCGATGCCCTTGTAGACCAGCATGGTGCCGAAGTACGAGGGGTCGGTCATGCGCTCGCGAGCAGCCTCAATGGTGACGCCCTTGTGTGCACGCAGCTCGGCGTAGGTTGCGGCGAAGTCCTCGGTGTACTCGTTGTTCTCAATGTCGATAATGCGGATCGAGCTGGGCAGCTCAATACCCTCAGCCTGGCAAATCTCTGCAATCTTGGCGGGGTTGCCGAGCAGGATCAGGTCGCAGAAGTCGCGGCGTGCAATGATTTCGGATGCACGCAGGATACGCACGTCGTAACCCTCGGGCAGGACCACGGAGCGGCGGTTTGCGCGTGCGGTCTCGATGAGGTTGTGCAGGAAGCGCAGCGGGGTCATGGAAGCCGGGCGCTCGATGGACAGGCGGGACAGCAGCTCGTCCTTGTTGACGTGCTCGTCCCAGCCACCCAGGGCGGCGGCCAGCTTGCGCTGGTGACCGCTCTCGAGGGAGCCGTGCACGCGGGAGACGGCGCGTGCGGACTTGAAGGTGTCGTGCTCGGTGGACAGCACCGGGAAGGGTGCGTTCTTGATGAGCTCGCCCACAGCGGTGTGCTGGCCGGAAACGTCGTCCAGGCCGCCGGTGAGCAGCACGCCCGAGGGAGCGGGGAAGGACGGTGCCAGTGCGGAGGCCAGGGTTGCGGCCACGATGTCTGCACGGTCGCCGGGGACAATCACGAAGTCGCCGTCGACGAACTGGCCCAGGAAGTTGGAGACGGTCATGGCGGCGACCTTGATGCCGTGAATATCGCGGCTGAGGTCCTCCGCCTTCACGCCGGCGGTGTCGAGCTTGAGGGCCTCGGCAACCTCACCGACGGTCGGAGCGGTCAGCTCGGAAATCTCGGGCAGCACGTAGACGGGCAGGTTTGCCTCGCCGCGCTTGACGGACTTCTCGATGTCCTCGCGCAGGGCGGGCTCTGCACGGTTGACGATGACGGCGAGCAGGTCAGCCTTGGATGCGGTCAGCTCGGTGCGGGCCACGTCAACGGCGGTGACTGCCTCTTCGACGGTGGCTTCCTGCGCACCGACGATAGCGACGACGGGCAGGCCCAGGTCGCGTGCAATCTGGACGTTCAGGTCGAATTCGACTGCGAGTGCGTTGGCGGGCAGGTAGGCGCCGTCAACAATCACGACGTCGCTGTTGGCTGCGACCTTCTCGTAGGCGGATACCGCGCGGGAGGAAATCTCTTCGGTGTCGCCCTCAGCGATGAGTGCGAGTGCGTCGTTCATGGAGACGGCGCCGCCGACCTGCTCCTCGGAGAGGTTGAAGTGCTCGCGAATCAGGCGTGCTACGGGGTCGTCAGCGATGGTTGCGCCGTCGAAGACGGGGCGGAAGAAGCCGACGCGGTCCGCGCGCTTAATCAGGGAGTCTGCCAGGCCCAGGGCAATCAGGGACTTGCCCGAGTTCGGGGACGTAGCGGAGAGGTAAAGACCGGTGGTCATATTCTACTTTCCTTCGGTGGGGTGGCGTTCGGCGCCGGTACCGCGCGTGCGCAGGTGTTCCCTGTGTCTGTGCGGTGTGCGTCGAGCGTAGGTCACTTTCTATGTTAAGACTTTGCGGGTGTGGCGCCTAACAGCGTTCAGGGTGCGATGTGTCGCACGGCGTCCCGGGCGGGGCCGCCGCGTGCCTCGCGGTGCCCGCAGCTGCTGGACTAGCCGTCTGGCCCGCCCGTTTACGGGTTGAGGATGCGCGCGTACCGTACGCTGTGGCCGGGCGCCCAGATGCCGCGTGCCTCAAATTCGATGCTGTTGCGCTGGTAGCCGAGGCGCTCGTAAAAAGAGAGCGCCCGTTCGTTTTCTGCCATGACCCACAGGTAGGAGTTTTCGTCCGGGTAGATGACGGATTCGTAGAGTGCCTGACCGAGCCCGGTGCCGTGCATGTGGTTGAGGGTGTACAGGTGCACGAGTTTACGGGTGCCTGCAGGCAGTTCGGGGAGGTTGTCGGCACGTTCGAGTTCCCAGGAGGAGGGCTCACACAGGGAGAGCGCCAGGCCGACCGGCTTATCCCAGTCGATGCGGGTGCCGATGGAGCAGGAGAGCCCGCCGTCGGGGGTCCAGCCGGGCACCTCATAGGCGAAGAAGCCGCGCACGGTGGGGGAGGAGATGTGGCGGTGGAAGTCTTCGAGGTATTCGTTGCGTTCGGCGCGGTGACGAGCGGTGAAGCTTTCCCCGAGCGTGTCGAAGTAGATCGGGTCGTAGGTTTGCTCCATGCAGTCCAGCTGCAGGTTGACGTATTTTTCGGCGTCGGTCGGTTCAATTGGTGCGAGCGCGTAGCGGCCCTGACATACAAATCCCATGGGTTCTAGTCTACTCAGTCGGCCCCTGTGGAGGCGGTTTGCCACGGGTGCGTACGCTAGAGGCGTGCGGGAGCGGCACCCCGGGATGCGAGCGCCGTCGGGCGGCCCGCCCCCGATTAGGTGCGGCGCTGACCGGGGGCGGGTCGTCGGCTAGGCTAGAGGGTATGGCGAAAAAGAGCAGGGCACCGAAGAAATCCCAGAAGGCGCAGAAAACCCAGAAGGCGCAGAAGAACCAGAAGAACCGGGCTGGCGAGGCCGAGAACACCCCCGTGCAGGGTGCCGCCGCTGGCGTGTACCCCATCTCCACGGGTGAGGCGGAGCTCGTCCCCGACGGCTACCACGCCGACGGCTGGCTGCTGCTCATCAACGGCGTGCAGTCCTCCCACGTAATCGTGGGCGAACCCCGCCAGCTGGATTTTGAGTACATGCGCTGGATTGCCGCGGTTGTCTCCTCGCACGTAGCAGAGCACCTGGACGCCGCGAAGCTGCGCATCACCCACCTGGGTGGCGGCGCGTGCTCGATGGCGCGCTATTTCGCTGACCTGTACCCGACCAGCCGCAACACGGTCGTTGAGCTGGATGCCAAGCTCGCCGAGTATGTGCGCGCCTGGTTCGACATCCCCAAGGCGCCGCGCGTGAAGATTCGCGTGGGCGAGGCGGGTGCCGTCACCGCGACCTTCGCGCCCGCATCCCGTGATGTGCTGATCCGTGACGTGTTCGCCGGTGACACCACCCCCGAGGCGCTCACCACCGTCGAGTTCACCCGCACCGTCGCCGAGTCGCTCGCACCCGGCGGCCTGTACATCCTGAACTGCGGCGACGGGCCGGCGCTGACCGGTGCCCGCGCTGAGGCGTCCGCCCTGCTCGAGGTGTTCGAGTACGTGTGTATTGTGGCGGATTCGGCCATGTTGAAGGGCCGCCGCCGCGGCAACGTCATTATTGCCGGCTCGCACGCGCCCCTGCCGGAGGCTGGTTCCGTGCAGGCTGCCGCTATTTCCCGCGAGCTCATGGGTGGAGGCGTACCCGCCCAGTACTGGGACACCGCGCGGGCGCGCCAGTTCGCGGGTTAGGTTTTCAGTCGCGGGTTAGATTTCGGGGATAGGTTAGTTCCTTCGGGGATAGGTTAGTGACGTTGGGGGTGGGTCTTAATCACCCCAAAAGTCACTAACCCACCCCTAAAATCGCCAACCCATGACCGAAGCCATTCCGAGATATATACGGCACGGGCGAAACCCCACCGCTACCGACCCCAACCCGATACCATGGTGACCATGCGATACACCTATCTGGGCCCCTCCGGCACCTTCACTGAATCCGCCCTGCTGAGCGTCCCCGGCGCATCCGACGCCGAACGCATCCCCGCCACTAGCGTGCCCGACGCGCTCGCACGCCTGAACGCGGGCGAGGCGGACGCCGCCATGGTGCCCATCGAAAACTCCGTGGAGGGCGGCGTGAGCGCAACCCTGGATGCTATCGCAGCCAGCGAGGGTGTACGCATCATCCGTGAGGTGCTCGTGCCGATCCGCTTCGTGCTGGTCGCCGCGAAGCCCATCAGCATTGAAGACGTCAAGACCATCTCCACCCACTCGCACGCCTGGGCGCAGGTGCGCGGTTGGGCGCAGGAGAACGTGCCCGCCGCCGCCTACCTGCCCGGCTCCTCCACCGCCGCGGCGGCTGTCGGCCTGCTCGAAGAGGGCTGCACCTACGATGCGGCAATCTGCTCCCCGGCGCTGCTGAACTACCACCCCGAACTGCACGTACTGCAGGACAATATCGGCGACAACAAGAACGCCGTAACCCGCTTCGTGCTACTCTCCCGCACCGCCGACATTCCCGAACCGACCGGCTCCGACAAGACCACCCTGACCGTGCCGCTGCCCACCAACCGCGCCGGCGCCCTGCTCGAACTGCTCGAACAGTTCTCGGTGCGCGGCGTGAACCTCTCCCGCATCGAATCGCGCCCCACCGGTGAAGGCATGGGCTCCTACTCGTTCAGCATCGATGCCGACGGCCACATCTACGAGGCACGCATGCGCGACGCCCTGCGCGGCCTGCACCGCGTCTCCCCGACGCTGAAATTCCTCGGCTCCTACCCGCGCGCCGACCACGAAAACACCGAAGTCGACAGCATCCACTCCGACGCCTCCTTCGACTCCGCGCACGAGTGGCTGGAGTCGCTCTTCCCGAACGGTCGCCCCGCACAGCTGCAGCGCCACTAACGGCACCACCGGCGGTACCACCAGCCGCCCGCCGCTAGACACCCCCGCACCTACCCGCGCCCCACCGGCGCAAACCCCGCCCACAACCCACCGCAAGATTAGGTAGGATAAAACAGTGATTGATATTAACCTCCTCCGCGAAAACCCCGACGTCTTCCGCGCCTCCCAGCGAGCACGCGGCAAGGACGAAACCCACGTCGACCGCATCCTCGAAGCCGACGCCGCACGCCGCGCACTCATCGGCGAATACGAGACCCTGCGCGCCGAGCAGAACGCCTTCGGCAAGAAGGTCGCCAAGGCACCCAAGGAAGAAAAGCCCGCACTCGTTGCACAGGCCAAGGAACTGGCAGCCCGCGTCAACGAAGCGAAGGCGGCCTCCGAGGCGAAGACCGCCGAATACGAGGAACTGATCAGCAGCATCGAGAACCTCATCATCGATGGCGTGCCCACCGGCGGCGAAGACGACTACGTGGTCGTCAAGAAGGTCGGTACCCCCCGCGACTTCACCGCTGACGGCTTCGAGCCGCGCGACCACCTCGAGATCGGCGAGCTCGTCGACGGCATCGACATGGCCCGCGGCGCGAAGGTCTCCGGCGCACGCTTCTACTTCCTCAAGGGCCAGGTAGCACGCCTGGAGCAGGCACTCATGTGGATGGCGCTCGACCTGGCCACCCAGCACGGCTTCACCATGATGACCACCCCCACCCTGGTGCGCCCCGAAATCATGAACGGCACCGGCTTCAACGTCAAGCACGACGACGAAATCTACCGCCTCGAACGCGACGACCTGTACCTGGTCGGCACCTCCGAGGTGGCGCTCGCCGGCTACCACACCGACGAAATTCTCGACTTTGAGAAGGGTGCGAAGAAGTACCTGGGCTGGTCCTCCTGCTACCGCCGTGAGGCAGGCTCCGCAGGTAAGGACACCCGCGGCATCATTCGCGTGCACCAGTTCAACAAGGCTGAAATGTTCGTGTACTGCCCCGTCGAGCAGGCAGAAGAGATGCACGAGAAGCTGCTGTCCCTCGAAGAGGAAATGCTGCAGCGCTGCGGCCTCGCATACCGCGTGATTGACACCGCCGCAGGCGACCTGGGCACCTCCGCAGCCCGCAAGTTCGACTGCGAGGCGTGGGTCCCCACCCAGGGCACCTACCGCGAGCTGACCTCCACCTCGAACTGCACCACCTACCAGGCGCGCCGCCTGAACATCCGCGAGCGCACCCCGGACACCGTGGACGAGGCAGGCAACGTGCGTAAGGGCCGCACCCGCTCCGTGGCAACCCTGAACGGCACCCTGGCAACCACCCGCTGGTTGGTAGCCATCCTGGAGACTCACCAGCAGGCTGACGGTTCTGTTGTGATTCCGGAAGCACTGCGCCCGTACATGGGCGGCGCCGAGGTTATCCCCGCTGTCGCTGAATAAGGGAAACCCCGCCCGCTGAGTAATCTCAAACTCGGTCGAAAACCCGCTCACCGCGTAACCGGTGGGCGGGTTTTTGCGTGGGCAGGTAGTCTAAGAACTATGCCTCTTTACCGTAAACTCCTTGGTGTTTCTGCAGCGGCGGCGCTGACCGCCTCCGCCACTGGTGCCCGCAAGAAGGCGCGCCGACGCGCTATCGAGCTGGGCGCGCCCTTCGGCGTTCTGCCGACCCTGCCCACCGGTGAAGCGCAGCGTGTGGGCGTGGTGTACAACCCGAGCAAGCCGGGTGCCGCAGCCACCGTCGAGATTCTGGAACGTATCCTCGCGGCGAACGGCCACCCGAAGGCGCTGGTGCGCACCACCCGCGTGGACGAGCCCGGCTCAGAGGCCGCCCGCGAGCTGATTGCCGAGGGCGTTGACCTGCTGATTGCCGCAGGTGGTGACGGCACGGTGCGTGCCGTGGCGGCGGCGCTGGCGCATCACGAGGGGCCCAAGCCGCGCCTGGGTATTCTGCCGATGGGCACCGGCAACCTGCTGGCGCGCAACCTGTACATCCCGGTGAGTGACGTGGCGGCGTGCGTGAATATTGCGCTCAACGGTGCAGGTCAGAGTGTTGATGCGATCGAGATGACGACTACGGGCACCACCGGCGAAGAAACAGAACACACGTTCTTTGTGATGAGTGGTGCCGGCTTCGACGCGCTCGTCATGAACGACACGAACGAGGAGATTAAGGCGAAGTTCGGCTGGGTGGCGTATGTGCAGTCCGGCATGAAGCACATGCTGGGCAGGTCGCACCCGGTGCGTATCAGCGTGGACGGTGGGGAGCCCCGCATCCTGCCCATGCGTTCGGTGCTGGTTGCGAATTGCGGTCGCCTGCAGGGCGGTATTCGCCTGGCGGATATGACGGATGTGCACGACGGCAAGCTTGAGGTGATTGTGGCGTCCCCGCGTGACCTGGTGGAGTGGGGCCTGCTGATGGCGAAGGTGATGCGCCGTACGATCCTGGGTTCGCCGCGCATTGAGCTACCGGTGATTCGCCACCTGGTGGGGTCCGAGGTGGTGCTGGAGTTCCCGGATGGTGCGCAGCCGGTTGAGGTGGATGGCGACCCGGCGCCGTCGGCGCACCGCATTAGCGCGCGGGTGCTGCCTGCCGCCGTAGAGGTGGCGGTCCACCCGGACGTGCTCTAGCGGGCGTGGTTTGCTTGCTCGCACCCGTTTTGAGGAATCGCCCAGGTGGGTGACGTATTCTCAGGGGAGTTGATGTATACACCGAGTACGTCAGGAGACAACCACGATGAGCAACCAGCCGGCACTTCAGCACACTGCACCGTATCTTTCGCACCCCGCAGATTATCTACAGGAGAAGCCGCGCCGTGGTTTCTGGAAGACTGTTCTGCGTATTATCGCCTGGGGCATGTACGTTCTGAGCGTGCCCGTGTGCCTGGCGGTGATGGGGGTCGTCATTGTTGGCCTGGTGTTGCTTGGCGGCTCGATTGATAACGTGATTCTTCACTTTGTGGTCATGCTGGTGATGCCTTTTGTGGCTCTGGTCCTCGGCTGTGTTGGGCTGTATTTCTTTGGTGTGAAGGTTATTGGTGGCCTTTTCACGTATTCGCGGGCTGATAGCGAGGTGGAGGACGGCGGCGAGCGTTTTGTGATAGGTACGTACGAGCTCTTCGCTGAGATATTTTCGGGCCTCCCTGACATTGACTTCTTCTGACGGAGGCAGGGTCTAGTGGATAGCTCATAGATAGGGCTTAAACATATGAACGCGGTGGGGGCGGGACAGAATCAAATCTGTCCCGCCCCCACCGCTTATTTTCATTATTGAAGCGGAATGACTAGGTTATCGATTTACTGTTTACGGGTTATAGCTTAAAACCCCACTCAGTCAACTTGCTCTTGCCGATGGTGAATCGCTGGGAAGGTTCATCAGTCATGATTTCGGTCTTTAGCTCTGACTTTTCTAAGTCAAAACGCCAATCGCCGTCCTCCCAGACCATTCGGATAGGAGCCCAGACGATGGCTGTCTTACCATTCGTCTGAACCATGAAGTAGACCTTCACCGTGGCACGCTCCGTAGAGTATCCCTGGATACTGTAGGCATAAATAACCGATACATAGTCAGGTATGTCATCATTCGAGTCGCTGGACTCTTCATCTTCCCAAGGGTTGGGTTTGCCATCGTAGCGGCTAGAGAAGATAGCACGACGCGCGTCAGCTGGTATTTCGTCATTACCAATTACAACCATTGCATTAATGGCGGACATAACTGCACCTGTCGGGTTGTGTGCAAAGCACTGGCCCAGACGACCCTGACGCACGGTCGGACCATAAATTTTAGATACCGGATAATGGACGCTGTCGGTCGTCTGCTCCCAGGTGTAGTCAGAAGGAATATCCGCAGAAAATTCCTTGCCAGTGGGTACCTTCACATCGCATACTGCGCGGTGGCTGGTGCTTGTGGAGCTACTTGCCGCTAGAGCGGAGATAGAGGGCTCTGCAGATGCTGAATTAGAAGTGTCAGCTGAAGAGGACTGCGACTGCTCATTGTTGGAAGAGCCTGCTGCTACCGGGTTTGAGTCTTTACCACCAGGGATAAGAACAATAACCAACAAAACTAGTAGGGCGACTACAGCGGCAGCGACAGCGAGCGCCCAGCGGGGGATGGTCACGCCTTTGGGGTTATTTTCACTCATTTTTTCTCCAAAATGCTTATAAAGCAGTAGAGGTGTTAGCTATCGTTCTTCTTGAACACGTGAGAGGGAAGCTGATTGGTGTCAGTCAGCACTTTGGGTTTGATTTCTGAATCGTCAGAGTCAAAGCGCCAGTCGCCGTCTTCCCAAACCACACGGATAGTGAACTGAACAACGACCCGTCTCGGTGAGCGACTGAGGATTGCAAACTGAACGGTGGCCTGTTCTGGGCTGTAACTCTGAACCTCATAACCGAAAACCTGCATGTCTAGACTCTGCGGAGTTGGGTTATCGAGGGGGTCATTTGAAGTGCGTGCGGACAGCAGAGCACGACGCTCAGCCTCAGAGATCTGGGGGTCACTTTGTGCGTGGAGAAGTGAGATTGCAGCCATGGCGGCTCCAGTCGGATTGTGGGCGAAGCACTGACCGGTCTTCCCAACCTTTACCGTCGGACCGTAGATTGCAGATACCGGGTACTGCGCACCGTCGCTAGTAGCGGCCCAGGTGTAATCTGAGGGCACCTCAGCAGAAGATTCTTTGCCAGTGGGTACCTTCACATCGCACACTGCACGGTGGTTGGTGCTCGCTGAGCTGCTTGCCGCTAGGGCCGAGATGGAGGGCTCTGCAGCGCTAGAGGAGGCGGGCTGTAACTGCTCCGTATTGTTGGAAGAGCCCGCTGCTACGGGGTTTGAGTCTTTACCACCAGGGATAAGAACAATAACCAACAAAACTAGTAGGGCGACTACAGCGGCAGCGACAGCGAGCGCCCAGCGCGGGATGGATACGTTATTTGGCTTATTCTCAGCCATAATTTTTCCAATCTATTTCAGAAGTCTTCATACCCAACGGATTTGTAGAAGTGCTAGCCGCGGCTCTGCTTGAACACGTGGGAGGGGAGTTGGGACTGATCGGTGAGGACAACAGGCTGCATCTCAGATTTATTGGAATCCAACCTCCAATCACCGTCTTCCCAGACCATGCGGATAGGAAGGCGAACAACCATGCTAGAGGGGACACGATAGCGGATGTAGAGATACACTACAGATTGCTCAGGGGAGTAGCTCTGAATCTCATAGCCCACATAATATGCATCAACTTTTTTATCGTCTGCGGCAGGGTGCCAGAGATTGTCCTCTGAGGTATCACGGCGAGATGAGAGCAAAGCCATTCGCTCAGCTTCAGAACTCTCTGAATTACTCATGGTAGTTATTGCCCCAGCCGCTGCCAACGCGGAACCGGTTGGGGTGTGAGCATAGCACTGACCTACATGACCAACTCGGACAATTGGACCGTACGTCGGGCTGATTGGATACTCGATTCCCGCCGGCATCCGTTGCCAAGCAAGATTTTCAGGAGCTTTATCCGAATATTCTGCGCCTGAAGGTACTATTACATTGCAGGTAGCTCGAGCATTGGCGCTTGCGGAGCTACTCGCCGCTAGAGCTGAGACGGAGGGCTCGGCAGTGCTAGAGGAGGCGGGTCGTGACTGCTCGCTATTGGAAGAGCCTGCGGCGGAGGTGTTGGAATTATCGCCGCCGCGCGGAATCAGCACGATGACCAGTACAACGAGCAAGGCGACGACGGCTGCTGCCAGTCCGAAAGCCCAGCGGGGGATAGTGACTCCGCCCTTGTTCTCCATAACAATCTCCAAAATACGTAGACCCCGCAATTTCGGGGCGCGACAAACCCACCCCCAGCAGGAGGGCAGAGATTGAATGAGTGATGAGAAACTATGCGGTGCCGCAGGAAAAGCGTCTGAGCCAGAACACAGCATCGAGGACTGCAAGACGCAAAAACACGGCGGCACATATTTATCGGTGTCAAAAGATACCCTATCATGCTTACAGATATCCTGCAGGCGCTCGCCCTGAGCTACCATGATATGAGCTGGACTGCACGAAAAACACCGAATTTCTACCGATAATCCGGTGTCGAACCATGTACCCACTATGCGTCAATGCCCGACGCAGACACCAACCGCAGGCGGTCGCAACGCTACACTGCCCCGCCTAGACACATCACACCGGTACATAGAACCGTTCATCAGAGAAAGCCCCTCTCCATGACCCGCAAAATCACTGCCGCCGCCACTGTACTTGCTCTGCTCGCCACCGGTTGCTCCGCTAGCACCGATAGCTCCGCACCGGGCGGAACCCTCATCACCGGCGGAACATCTACCGCCACCAGCACCCCCACCCCCAGCTCTACTACTCCTGCACCCGCAACCACCACCGCAGGCCGCACCCCCACCGTCACCGAGGTGACCGCCTCCCCGAGTGCAGAGGCAAGCACCACGGCGGCATCCACCACTGCGGCAGCGACCCCGACCGTGAGCCTTGACCCCTCACCCCTGGCGGGAACCGGTGGTGGACCCCAGCAGCCCTCCAGCGTTCCTACCCTCAATAGCATCACTAATGCAGACTACAACCGTGCAATGGACACCGCGAAAGCAATTGTCACCGCCTACACCAGTGGCAAGCCGTACAAGGAATGGTCTGAAGAGCTCTACCCGATGGTCGACCCCGAAGTGCAAAAGGAGTATGGACCTAACGCACGCCTTGACCAGCTGAGGGGAACCGTCACCAGCGCTCAATTGGTTGATGACCCGACTTTGAAGACCGCTATGGGTGAGAACCCTTACTGGGTTACTGTTCGTGTGAACGTCATGGGAGGCACCAGCCCTGCCTACTATGTGCGTGTGCACCGTACCGCGGAGCAACCCGATACGTGGAAGGCTGCTCATATCCTTGATCCCGAGGGCTACAAGCTCTTTGTTGAAAAACGACTGAAGGAACAGAATAAGTAGGAGCGGTGGGCGCGGCTTCCCACTAGGATGCGCCCCTGCAGGGGTCTGAGTCGGGAGCCTACCGGCACCCTAAACGCCCATATGTGACCTGGATTATGAAAGAAATCGCGGATTTTTTCACTATTTCCTGAAAATCAGGAGGATAATGAAAAAAACCGCGATTTTTTACACCATCAAGGAGGGCACACGTGAACACCACCAACACAAGGTACCGCACCCTCAAAAGCATCTTCCACGAACGCGGCAAAGCCGCCGCACAAACCGAACTGCAGGCACGCCGCAACGGCCACTCCACCTACCTCCTCAACGAATTCACGGTAGGGGAGCACCCCCTGTTCTACCTGGCAGACCGCACCGCGCTCGTATCCTTCGAGCGCATCATGCGCCGTGAACGGCACATCGAACAGCTGAGCTCCCAACTGCCCAGCATCGCCATGCAAAGCTACCTACTCGACCTGGCAGTACGCAGCATCGTGGCGTCCGACCGTATCGAAGGCGTGCACACCACGCGCCAGCTCATCTCTGAGGCGCTCACCTCCGGCGACAGCGAGGACCCCCGCGCCAAGCGCGCCGTCGAATTCGTGAACCTCCTCAAGGACCTAGGGGCAGGCCGCCCACCCGCCACAGTCGAGCAGGTGCGCAGCCTCTACGACACGCTACTCGAAGGGCACCTCGCGGAAGAAGACCGCCCAGACGGGGCTCTATTCCGTACTAAACCTGTGGTTATCCACGACAACACCCGCGAAATTCACCGCGCCCCCGACAGTGAAGCAACCATCACCGCCAACGTGCAGGCGGCGCTCAACCACGCCCTCAACCCGAACGTGCCGGCGCTATTCTCCGCAATTGCCACGCATTTCATGGTGGAGTACACGCACCCTTTCTACGACGGTAACGGCCGCCTGGGCAGGTACCTGTTGGTAGCCCACCTGGGGCAGACGCTCACTCGGCTGACGACCCTCACCCTGCCGAGCACGCTCAACATTCAGAAGAGCCGCTACTACAAGGCGTTCAGTGCGGCGGAAGAACCCCTCAACTACGGTGAGGTGACCGGTTTTCTGCATGTTTTTCTGGGGCTGATTGAGCAGGCTCAGGAGCACCTGGTAGACGAACTGGAGTCACGCGATCGTGCGTGGCGTGTCCTTGGCAGGCGTATCGCTGAGCTGGAGGGCAGCCGCACCTGGACGGGTGGCACCCCCGGGCTGACTTCGAAGAAGCTTGATGATGTTCTGCGGCTGCTGTACCTGCTGGGGCAGGTGCAGATTTTCCGTGCGCCGGTCGCGCCTACCTCGACCGAGTTGCAGGAGGCGCTGGGTGTTACGGCGCCGACTCTGCGCGATAGGCTCAAGCTGCTGCAGGGGCTTGGGTTTGTTGAGGGCGTGAAGGCTGGCCGTACGATGCGCTGGTCCCTCACCGAGGCGGGAACCGCCCTGCTGGGCTTGCCCGCCGTTGATGACGACGAAGAATAACCCACGAGCATAAGAAACAGGGGAGGGGCCGCACCGGAGTGCGTCCCCTCCCCGTGAAGAGCTTGCTGCTTTTCGTAGCGCCTAGTAGTGGTAGTGGTAGTGATAGCGGGGGGCCGAGGCGGCCACCGCCGTAGCCGTAGTCGCCACCAAAATGCCGGATAGCAGAACGTTGGCCCTGCGCTGCTCGTACAGCTGCTTGTCCATCATGTCCTCCACGATAGCGTTGTGAATTCGCGTCTCGCGGGCCTGCTCCTCCATGCTCAGGCGCACCCACAGCTGGTGCCTCTCCTGCTCGTACAGGTTCAGCGCCTCCTGCAGGGTGTAGGTGCGGCCCTGCCGAACGTACTTGTACAGGGTATCCGCCGCGTTCGGGTACAGGTAGTCTTCCGGGAACCAGTGGGAGAAACGCTCCATGTACTCGTTGTGCACCTTCGAAAGCTCGGCGATGGCCGGCTCCTCATAGTCGCTCCACACCGAGTCGTTATGCGCGCGACGCTTGTTGTTCTCCCGCTCGACCTTCGCCGCCGCCAGCGGGTATGCGACAAAGTACATCAGCGACCACCAGAGAGCCGCAATCACAATCGCCGAGACAATCGCCGGCACGTGAATGGTGTGCCACGGAATATCGCTCGAGTGAATCTGCGGGTTGGCGTACAGGTAGCGTAGGTAGGCGATCAGCATGATGATGGAGCTGGCAAGGTACGTCCACGGAATCAGCTTAAAACAGGCCACGAAGAGCCGCTTGAGCTTAATCCGAGGGGGCTCAGGTACGGCGGCAACGTATGCCTTCTGCGCGCTCTTCATCGAATCGGCCCAGGGCGCGGCGCGATCCACCAGCTGCATGACCTGGCGGAGGTGCTCCAGCAGGTCCTGACGCTGATGCATCTGTTCTTGAGGAATCGGCGAGTTGGTGGAGGGAGCTGGGATGGGAGCCGGACTACTGGCCGACATGGGGGTCTGCGACATCGGGGTGCCCTTTTCGTAGTGTAAAAGTGTGTATCTGCGTGCTACTCGTGCGGTGCGGCGAACGTGAGGAACCTACGCGGCCGTCCAGGTGACGTACTTGTCCTTGGCGAATTCGTCGGTCACCTGCGGCTGCTCGGCGGGTACCCACAGGGCCCAGTCGCCGTTGTGCCACTCCATGGTCGTCTCAAAGTAACGGTAGGTGCCTGACGGGGTTTGGAAAAGAATACGGATGATGGCGCGTTCCGGGGTGTACGACATGTAGCGGTACCCCATGATGCGTACGACGGTGCGGGTCGTCGTGTCCTGCAGGCGGTCCTTGGTGATTTGCTCCGCGCCGGGGCCGATGACGGTCGGCAGGTACGCCTCCGGGCTGTCATTGACGTGGATGAGTGCCCACGCGGATGCGTACAGGGCACCCTGCGCCGAGTGCTCAAAACAGCTACGAATCGGGGATTCCACGACGGGGCCCGCGGTCTGCGAGACGGGGCCTATCCATCCCGATTCGGTGGTCACCCACTGGGTGTCCGTCGGTGCGGTCTTCAGAACGGTCTTGTCTGCGGATGCGCCGGCCCCGCAGGTTCCGGGTTCGGCCGCAGCCTGATTGGGGGAGCCTAGATGCTCGACCGGGGAGGCCCCGCCTCGCGGCACCATGAACAGCAAGATGGCGAGGACGATGAGGCCGAGGATGTAGAGGAAGACGTAAACTCCGCGTGGGATGCTCGAATGGGGGGTTTGCTGCAACGTGTCTCCAATCTTTGCGCTCCCAGCGGTGGGAACGTGGCGTGGCCCGGCCCCTTGGTGCGGGGGCTGCGTTCGTAGAGTGTGGAGTGAGTGAAGACGGCGCGAGGCTCCGCGTGCCAATCCACGGTAGGAATTGATGATTCCGAATGGACTGTCGGCGCCCCGGTACAGGTGTCAGATTTACCCTATCACGCCTGCCGCTAGGGCGCTGAGTGAACGGTCGTTCTCTCATGAAGAGAGAGTAGAACACGGCAAAAGGCGCACCCCTTGGGCGCGCCTTTCTGATGCAAAATCCCTGTCTGACAGCGTGGTGGCTTCTATATATTTCACCACCTGCAACCCAGGAGGGCCCATCCATCCAACCTAGCAACTCGGGGTCACTAGTGCCGCCTTCAGGTTTTTGATGCACCATCAGACTACCATCCGTCGGAAACCAGTATCCAGAGGTTTGTCACGCCGGGCGGCACCCTCCCCAGAATGACCGTGGGCGGTGCCTGTTTTCGGCAGTTGGGTTAGGCTGGAATATACGAGGTGCCTCCCAAGAAAACGGGGGAGGGGGGGCCGCCGCCGGCGCCCTCGGGAAGCAGAGGGCACAAGAAGTGAACTCTTCCACCGAACCCGGCGCAACCGCCAACGAAATTGAGCAGTACCAGCCCGTCGACTACCTTCCGGAAAGGGGATAACCGTGGAAGACAGCACCCCCGATTTTGAGGCGCTCCACAAGTACCTCGTAGACAACAGCTCAGAGGTCTTCACCCCGCTCATCGAAGCCGAAGAAGACGAAGAAAAACGCCGCTTCTACCTTGCCCTGCAGACCTACTCCCTGCAGCAGAAGCAGCGCATTGTTCTCGCCGACGAGAACTTCGTCGTCTAGGCAGTCTAAGGAGCCGCACATGAAGCCCCAATACATCATCATCGGCGGAGTCAACGGAGCCGGTAAAAGCACCCTCTACCGCACCAACCCGCAGATTTTCGGCGCCACCCGCCGCCTCAATGCCGACGAGAAACTCCGCGCCGCAGGAGGCGACTGGCGCAACCCCGCCGACGCTGCCCGCGCCATGCGAGACACCGTGCAAGACCTGCGCCAAGCGCTCGCGGCCGGTGAGTCCATCCACCAGGAAACCACTCTTGCGGGTAACGCCAAATCCTTCCAGAACCTCATCGACCGCGCCCACGCCCAAGGGTACGAGGTGACCCTACTGTACGTGACGCTCAACAGCGCCGACACCGCCGTGGACCGGGTCGCCGCCCGCGTTGCCAAGGGCGGGCACGGTGTTGACGAGGCAGATATCCGCCGCCGCTACGACAGCTCCCACGCGAACCTGCAGGCGCTCGCCTCCTCTGTGGACATCCTGCGGGTCTTCGACAACACCCGCTGGTACGAGCCGGTGTACTGGCGTGCCGGTTCAAAGGTGTTGCTCGACGAGCCGAGATACGGTCTGCACCTCAGCTAACCGTCACCTCCCACCCTCACGGCCCAACCGTGAGGTCGACCTGTGAAGGTCAAGAAAGGAACATACAGTGTCAGATCATTTTGACCTGCCCCTGCGCTACCCCGAACTCTTCGAGCCGCTCACCGAAGAGCAGCGCCGCAACGTCATGCAGCCCCTCGCCTCATCCTGGCTTGAGGGTGACAATCCCACCCGCGAAGACGTCACGCTACTCATCGACTACGAGCTGGGACGCATCACCGCGGAAGAATACGACCGGCAAGCGCTAGCGAAGGCACTCGCCTACCAGGTGCTGACAAGCCAAAACGCGGGCAGCCAAAACGCGGGTCAGCAGAGTGCAGAGGAGGGCGAATAGCCATGAGCCAGCAGCAGAACTGGGAGGCGTACTTCTACCCCGAACCCTACCAGCACGTCATGCGGAACAAGCCGGGCATCAAGGACCCCGCGGCGCTTTCGCTCTACGAACACCGCATCGTCACCCGACGAGGCTACGAGCTCACCAGGACCCCCGAGCTCATCGCCCACACCTTCGACGCCGAGCACCTCAAAGCCATTCACCGCTACCTCTTCCAGGACGTGTACGACTGGGCGGGGGAGTACCGCACCGTGGACATGTCCAAGGGTGTGAGTGCTTTCGCGAGCGTTCAGGACGGGCCGCTGAGCATTGACCGGTACCTCGACTACGTTTTCGCCACTAGCCGTGCGACCGACTGGGCGAGCCTGAACCATCAGGAATTTGTGGAGGTTGCCGCCGCGATTTTTGCGCACCTGAACCAGGCGCACCCCTTCCGCGAGGGGAACGGCCGCGCGACCCGTATTTTTATGGATCACCTGGCGGCGCGTAGTAATTTCCGGTTTGATTATGCGCGTGCTGGCCGCCGTGGCTGGCACCAGAGTTCCATGTTTAGCGGCCCGGACCGCGGGTATTTTGAGGTGCATCCGGAGGAGCTGCATCAGCTGTTCAGCATCATCACTGTGCCGCGTGACGCCTAGTCAGGGTGCTAAAACACCTCGGGCAGATGCCCGGTTATTGTGGAAAAAGAAAAGGCACCCCGTGGGGGTGCCTTATGTGCAAAAGCCCAGTCGGATAGCGTGGTGG